>CAIVSK010000170.1 GCA_903908495.1 Akkermansiaceae bacterium | reverse complement strand
GCAATCTGGGCGCGGCGAGGCCACCACGCCCTACCGGGTGCCGGTAGGGGCGGACGGCCGCGGCCGACCCACTTGTCCGCCCGGATGGGCGGTGCCAAGGGGCGGCGAATGAGCCTGGCAGCAGCATCTCGCCCTCGGGGGGCAATCTGGGCGCGGCGAGGCCACTCGATTCCGGGCTGTTCCTCGGGCGGCGGAGCGGGTAGGGTGGTGGCCGCCACGCGTTGCCTGCCGCAACCCGTCCTCCCTGCCACCGATCATGTCGACTCACTCCCTGCTGCTGCTCCTCATTGCCATGCTGGCCAGTGCTTCCGCCCGCGACGCGCTCGACCACCCGAACGTGGTCGTCATCTATCTGGACGACAGCGGCTACGGCGATTTCTCTCATAACGGCAATCCCGTCATCGAGACGCCCCACATTTCCAAACTCGCCGCCGCCGGTGCGAACTTCACCCAGTTCTATGTCACCTCGCCGGCCTGTAGCGCGTCGCGTTACTCGCTGCTCACCGGTCGCTATCCCGGGCGCTCCGGGCTCGGCGCTTGGGTGGTCGGGCCGGACAGCAAAGCTCATTTGGGCAAGCAGGAAACCACCCTTGCCGACGGCCTCAAAACCCGCGGTTATACCACCGGCATATTCGGCAAATGGCACTTGGGCAACCCCAATGCGGCCAACGCCATGTCTCCCGATGCCCTGCCCCTCGCCCATGGCTTCGACACCTGGCTCGGCACCAATGTGTCGCACGATTACGACAACGCCCAGCTCCTCCAGTCCGATCCGGCCGGCAGCGTGCCGGTCCCCGGCTACGCGCAGATCGCCCGCGACCTGCCGTCGGATCCCGCCATCTGCAATTCGCTAACAGAACGCTACACCCGCGCCGCCGTCGATTTCATCCATGCCAACCACCAGCGCCCCTTTCTCGCCTACGTCGCCCATAATCAGCCGCACCTCGGCCTCTACGTCGGCGAGGCCTTCAGAGGCAAATCGCGCCGCGGGCTGTTAGGTGATGTGATGGCCGAGGTGGACGCCTCGGTGGGCCGGATCATCAGCGCGCTCGAGGAAACCGGCGTGGCCAACAACACCCTCGTCATTTTCGCCTCCGACAACGGCCCGTGGATTCGCTACCAAAACACCGCCAACGACCCGAAATACGGCGAGGCCAGGCTGCACGTTGGCTACGCCCAGCCGTTCCGCGATGGCAAGGGGTCGAACTGGGAAGGCGGCCACCGGGTGCCGGGGATCTTCTACTGGCCCGGCGTCATCGCGGCCAATCGCAATCTCGAACCCGCCAGCACCCTCGATGTGCTGCCCACCGTTTTCGCCCTCTGCGGGGTCGCCGCGCCGCCCGGCCTCGATGGCCGAGACATCCGTCCCTTGCTCGCCCCGGACCGCTTCACCGCGCCGGTGCCGCCGTTCGAATTCGCCTACTCCGGCCCGGACAACATGCCAAACGCGTTGCGGGCTGGCCCGTGGAAAATCCACATCCGGCTCACCAGCCAGACCGGCGACAGCTATGGATTCACCGCATCGCGCGCCAAGCCGCTGCTCTTCAACGTCGAGCAGGACCTCGGCGAACGCATCGACCGCGCGGCGGAATCGCCGGAAATCGTCGCTGGATTGTTAGAAAAACTGGACGCGGTGACCGCCTCGCTGCGGCAAGGCGGGCGCTGAACCGGCGGGCGCAAGCGCCGGATCGGCAGCGTTCTGGCTGGCGCATGCCGCTGCCACCGGTCATGCTCGGCCCGTGGAATTGAAACATCTCAAACACTTCGTGGCGATCGCCGACGACGGCGGAATCAGCGCCGCAGCGCGCCGGCTCGGACTCACCCAGCCCGCCCTCAGCCGCCAAGTCCAGGCCCTCGAGCACGATCTCGGCGTCACTTTGCTGGATCGCGGCGCCCGTTCCTTCTCCCTGACCCCGGCGGCCGAGACCTTGCTCACCGACGCGCGCAAACTGCTGGAATTTTGCGACGGCATGACCCAGCGGGTGCGGGCCGCCGCCGGCGGACTGCCACTGCGCATCGGCTACTCGCCCTCGCTCGCCGCGGATTTCCTGCCTCTTGCCATCGAACGTTTCAGCCAACTTCATCCCGGCGTCAGGGTCAGCCTGCACGAAGGCACCTCCCTTGAAATGCAGCGGAGCTTGCTCGCCGGCAAGTTTGACCTGATCGTTGCCGTGCCTTGCGCGGCTGCCGATGCCATCCACTGGACCACCCTCAGGGAGTGTGGCTGGCGGCTGGCGGTCAGTCCGCGCCACCGGTTGGCCGCTGCACCCACGATCACCCCGGCCGACCTCCACGACGAACGTTTGCTGTTGTATGATCGCGAGGAGTATCCGGATTACTGGTCGCGCGTGACGGGCTATTTCAAAGAACACAAAATCCAAGCCAAGGTGGCGGGCGAATTCGATGGCATTGCCAGCCTCACCGCCGCAGTCGAGGCCAACCTCGGCTGCGCCATCATTGCCGAGACGTCCCGCGTGGTCCGCGACGGCGACAAGCGCCTGCTGTGCCAGCCGATGGCCCCCCAACCCCAGCCGATCATCATCGCTGCCGGCGTGGTCGCCCGCTATGCCCCGCCGCGCCACGTGCTCGCGTTCATCGCGGAAATGAAACTGCACGGCGATTCTTCGTCCTTGCCAATGCTCCGGGTTTTCGGCTAGTTTTCTGTCGTGAGAATTTACCTCGATTTGATGCGGGATGTGCTGGAACACGGCGAATTGCGCGCCGACCGCACCGGCACCGGCACGCTGGCCGTGTTCGGCCGCCAGGTGCGCTACGATCTGCGCAAGGGCTTCCCCTGCCTCACCACCAAAAAACTCCACCTGCGCTCCATCATCTACGAGTTGCTATGGATGCTGCGCGGGGATACCAACACCCGCTTTCTCAAGGACAACGGGGTGAGCATCTGGGACGAATGGGCCGATTCCGAGGGCGAGCTCGGCCCGGTCTATGGCAAACAATGGCGCGCCTGGCCCACCCCACAGGACCGCACCGTCGATCAAATCCACCTGCTCATCGACGAGTTGCTAGGCGATCCGTATTCGCGCCGCCACATCGTCTCGGCGTGGAACGTCGGACAGATCCATCAAATGGCCCTGCCGCCCTGCCACCTGCTGTTCCAGTTCTATGTGCATGCGCCGCGCGACGGCGGCCTCCCCGGCCTGTCGTGCCAGCTCTATCAGCGCAGCGCGGACCTGTTCCTGGGTGTGCCCTTCAACATCGCCTCCTACGCCCTGCTCACCCGCATGGTGGCACACGTCTGCGGCTATGAGGCGCGCGACTTTGTCCACACCTTCGGTGACGTCCACATCTACGCCAACCATCTGGACCAGGCCCACCTCCAACTTGCCCGCGACCCCAAACCGCTGCCCACGCTGTGGCTCAATCCGCTGGTCAAGGACATAGATAGCTTCACCTTCGACGACATCCGTCTCGACAACTACGACCCCCACCCGGCGATCAGGGCCGAGGTATCGGTCTGAGCGCCTCATGCCATTGCATCTGACAGCCATTGTGGCGATGACTTCCGAGCGGGTGATCGGGCGCGACGGAGCCCTGCCGTGGCACCTGCCCGAGGACCTGGCATTCTTCAAACGCACCACCACCGGCCACCCGATCGTGATGGGGCGCAAAACCTACCAGTCGCTGGGACGACCGTTGCCCAAGCGCCGCAACATCGTGCTGACGCGCGACCCCAACTGGTCGGCGGCGGGCGTGGAGGTGATTCATGCGCCGGCGGACCTGGCGGCGCTGCCAGGACTGGACGGACAAGTGTTCATCATCGGCGGAGCCGAGATCTATCGGGAATTCCTGCCGCGTCTGGATGATTTGCTAGTAAGTCACGTGCTTGGCAGCCATGCGGGGGACACCCGTTTTCCCGAGTTTGAGGCGGTCTTCCCGCAGTTCGAAATCCTCGAAACCCACCCGTCCTTCGAGGTGCGCCGCTGGTGGCGCTAGGCGGGTCGGTGCCGCCGCGCTGCCCGGCCGCGAGCCAAAGCGGTGTCGCGCTGGCGCTTGCCATGCCGCTTTGGCTCAACCGGGCGGCGGGCCGCCACTAGCGGGCCGGGGGCTGGCCGAGGCCTTTGAGCAGGTCATCGAGCGCGCCACCGGATTTGAGGAGGTCGGTGAGGTTGATTTCCTTTTGACGGCCATCGGGGCCGATCAGCAGAATCTTGCTGCCGAGCAGGGCTGCGGGGTCGGACTTGCCGAGATCCAGGCTTTTAAGCAACTCGCCGAAGTTACCATTGGCCTTCATCACGTCGCCGAGGTTGATTTCGTGGCGGCTGCCGTCCGGGGCGACGAGCGCGATTTTGGCCCCGAGCAGGGCGGCGGGATCGAGCCGTGCGGGATCGAGTTTGCCGAGGTCCGCGCCCTTGAGCAGGCTGGCCACGGCATTGGCATCGATGCCCGACTTGGCCAAGGCGTCGGCGGCTTGTCTGACCGCGTCGCTTGCCAGCAACTCACCCAGGCGGGCGGCGGGCGTGGTGGCGGCATCGCCGCCCGGGTGGAGGAAGCTGCCGCGTTTGGCGGGGGCTTGGGTTTGCTCGGCGAGGGTGATTTGGGTTTTGGTTAGGACGCCGTGGTGCAGGTAGGCCACATCGACCTTGTCGCCGGGCTTGGCGCACTGGACCAGTACCTGCAATTGGGCGGGATGCACCAGCAATTGGTCATTCCACTGCAGCAGAATGTCCAACGGCTCCATGTGGGCTTGGGCGGCGGGGCCGCCTGGCACGAGCCTGCGGATGATCAGGCCGGCACCCGGCTTGATGACGGGGAGCTGGTAGCGGAGTTCGTCGCTAATCCGTTCGGCCATCACTCCGAGCATGGCGGGTTTGTCAGTACCCGCAGCCGTCTGGGAGTTGGGCTCATGCGGCCCCTCGGGCATGGCGGATGGATGCTGGGCCATGGCCGGCCACGCGGCGAGCAACGAGGCGGACAACATGAAAGTGAGAGGGCGGAGAGTGGTTTGCATGATCTTGGCTAGGTTACGGTGGTTTTTCGGAGGGGGCGCAGGCCGGAACGAGTGGCCATGCGCCACGCCATTCTCACAGCGAGGCTGCGCCGCCGGTTTGTGGATCGAATTTTCCCGCAGGGGAAAAGTCGTCACAGGCCGGCGCTGCGCACGGCATGCTGGAGGCGGGCGGCGACCTCGTCGATGGTGCCGGTGCTGGGGATGACGCGGACGAATGGCTCGTGCTGGAGGGAGAGGAAGATTTGGCGGCAGCGTTGGAGGTTTTCGAGCTGTTCGAAGGCGTTGGCGGTATCGCCGCGCGCGCCGATGCGCAGGTGGGCGTCTGCCACCTCCAAATCGAGGATGAGCAAGAGGTCCGGCAGCGGAGCAAACGCCTCGTTGAGACGGCGGATCTCGGCCGGATCAAAGCCGCGCGCGCCTTGGTATGCCATGGTTGAGAAATAATAGCGGTCGAGAATGACCACCTTGCCGAGCGCCAGCGCGGGTGCGATGAGCTCGTCCACATGCTGGCGCCGGTCGTTGAGGAAATACTCCAATTCCTCCGCAGGTGCCAGCCGTCCGCTGGCTGCGGACTCGCGCAGTTGCTTGCCCCAGGGGCCGTCGGTCGGCTCGCGGCTGACGATCACCTGGCGGCCTTGGGCGGCGATCCACTCGGCGAGGAGCCGCACCTGGGTGGACTTGCCGGTGCCGTCGATGCCGTCGATGACGATGAATGTGCCGTTAGACATAGCGGGCTTGGAGGTGGGCGAGGTAGTCGGTGGGCGAGGGCGGGGAGCCGGTGGCTTGGGCGATGAGATCGGCGGGATCGAGGGTGGCGCCGTGGGCATGGACGGAGCGGCGCAACCAGGCGAGCAGCGGGCCGTAGTCGGCTTGGGCGGTGGCGGCGGCGACGAGTGGGTCGCGGCAGGCGGCGGCGTGGAGTTGGGCGGCATTGATGTTGCCGAGCGAGTAGGTGGGGAAGTAGCCGAGGCCGCCCATCGCCCAATGGATGTCTTGCAGGCAGCCCTGCCGATCATCGGCCGGGGTGAAGCCGAAGAGGTCGCGGAAGGCATCGTTCCACGCGGCGGGAATATCGGCGACCGCCAGACTGCCATTGAGCAATTGCCGCTCGATGCCGAAGCGCAGTAAAATGTGCAGGTCGTAGGTGGCTTCATCCGCCTCCACCCGGACCGGCGAGAACGCGGCGCGCCACAGGAAGCGGAGGAAATTTTCCAATGGGAAACCGGCGAGCTGGGGGAAGCATTGCTGGGCGGCGGGATACCAGCGGAGCCAAAACGCCCGCGAGCGGCCGACGTGGTTTTCCCACAGCCGCGACTGGCTTTCGTGGATGCCGAGGGATACGGCGCTGCCGGAGGGCAGGCCGAAGTCCGCCTGCGGCAACCCTTGCTCGTACATCCCGTGGCCCGCCTCATGCAACACCCCGAACAACGACGAGGTGAAATCCGCTTCGTCGTATCGGGTGGTCAGCCGCACGTCCCGCGGCCCCAGCGTGGTGCAAAACGGATGGGTGGTGGTATCGATCCGCCCGGCCTGGAAGTCGAAGCCGAGGTCCGCGGCAATCTGCGCGTTGAGCCGCCGCTGCGCGCCGATCGGATAGGGCCCGGGCGGCAGGGTGGGGGCGTGGCCGGCGGAAACTTCCACGGCGCAGGCGGCGATGCGCCGCAACTCCGGGCGCAGCGAATCGAACAAGGCGGCCACCGCAGCGGTGCTGGTGCGGCGTTCATAGCCGTCGAGCAGGGCGTCGTAGGGCTCGTCGGGGTAGCCCCAACGCTCGGCTTTCTCGCGTGCAATGTCCAGCAACCCGCTCAAGTGCGGCGCAAAGCTGGCAAAATCCGCGCGCTCGCGGGCCTCCGCCCAGGCGTGCTTGGCCAGCGAGCAGGCGGTCGCCTCACGGGCGACCAGGGCGACCGGCAGCTTGGTGGCGCGGTCAAAGGCGCGGCGCATTTCGCGCAGGTTGGCGTGGCGGGTGACTTCGGCACCGGTGTCGGCCGCCTCGGCGGCTTCCAGCGCGCATTGCCACTGGCTGGAGGTGGCCAGTTCGTGGGCCTTGGCCGAGAGCCACGACAATTGAGCGGCGCGGTAAGTGGCTGCCGCAGGCGGCAAATAGGTTTCCTGATCCCAGCCGATGACCGCTTCGACTGATGCAATCACCGCCTGCTCCCGAGCCAATTCGAATATTCGCATGCCGCTTTCATGGCTGAAATCCGCCCGCCGGCAAAGCCCGAAATTCGCAGGAGCGTGGATACGCCCGTGCCGCGGCAGCGCAAGGCGGGATTAAGCCAAAGCGGTGTCGCGCTGGCGCTTGCCACCGCAGTCCACACATGAGCTTCCCCTGCGCGAGACAATGTGTGGAGTGCGGCGCGAACGGGCGGTAGCCACACCTCAGCGGCGATGGCGGCGGCGCACGGCGATGGCGGTGCTTTCGCCACAGTACGGGCAGCGGAACGAGCCTTGAAAAACCACCGCCATGGCAACGCGCAGCCGGTAACTGCCGAGCAGCCGGCGGGTGTTGCGGTGCATCATGCAACCTTTGCGCACCAGCGGGTGACCGATGCACAGCGGGCAGCGGGCCCGGCTCGCGAAAAGCCACTGGCCAACCGTGAGCGGCACGGCCAGCACGACCAGGCCGATGGAGAGGTGGGTGAGGTCCCGGTCGGCGACCCACAGCGAGTACCCGAGCACCGCGGCAGCAACCGCCACCAGCAGCCATTTGCCAAGCATCAACATCGCCGCAGCGCGAAATCGAGTCACTGAATAGCTGTTTGGAAGGCGATGCATGAAGGGGGTGTTCCGCGGCTCAAAGTCTGCGGCTGAAAGGGTGCTGGCTGCGAGTACCTTCGCAGCGCCGAGATAATTAGCAATCAAGATCGCTCTATTCCACAAGTTATACTTAGGTATAATCTTCATCCGGTCCCGTCTGGGGGGCGGCGCTCCGTCACCTAGCAGAAAAAACCGACGATTTTGCTGGTTTTAGCGGTCTGGAATACGTACATCAGGATTACAATGAAAGTGACACGGGGCAAGGAGAAGCAAAGTGCGGAGTCCGGGTTGGATTCGCCGCAAGCGTCGCAAACCACCGGCACCCCACTGCCGGATAAGCGACAGGCCGCGGCATTCCCGGCGGCGGCGGGGCAGACGGCATTTCCGATTGTTGGCATCGGTGCATCCGCCGGTGGGCTGGGGGCGTTTGAGGCATTTTTTTCCGGGATGCCCGCGACGGTTGAACCTAACATGGCGTTTGTGTTGGTGCAGCATCTGGCACCGGACCACAAGAGCCTGCTGAGCGAGCTGATCCGGCGCTTCACGCGGATGGAGGTGTTTGAGGTGGAGGACGGCATGGTGGTGCGGCCCAATTGCGCCTATATCATTCCGCCCAACTGCGACATGGCCATAATCAATGGCAAGTTGCAATTGCTCGCCCCCGAGGCGGCGCGCGGCCACCGGTTACCCATCGACTTCTTTTTCCGCTCGCTGGCCGACACCCAGCGCGAGCTGGCGATAGGCATTGTGCTTTCGGGCACTGGCAGCGACGGCAGCCTGGGAGTGCGCGCGATCAAGGGCGAGGGCGGCATGGTCATGGCCCAGAGTCCGGAGTCCACCGAGTTCGACGGCATGCCGGTGAGCGCCATCGCCACCGGCATGGTGGATTATGAGCTGGCTCCCGCAGAGATGGCTGGCCAGCTCATCTCCTACGCCAGCCACGCCTTCGGCAAGCTGCAACGCCATACCGCCCACCCGCCACCCGAAGCCGAAAACTCGCTGCAAAAAATCTTCCTGCTGCTGCGGTCCCAGACCGGGCACGATTTTTCCGGGTACAAGCCGAGCACGATTCACCGGCGCATTGAGCGGCGCATGGCCATTCACCAGATCGAGTCGCTGCCGGGCTACGTCAAGTTTTTGCAGCAAACGCCCAACGAGGTGACGGCGTTGTTTCGCGACCTGTTGATCGGGGTGACGCGGTTTTTCCGCGATCCGGAAGCGTTCCAGGTACTCGAGACGGAAATCATCCCCAAGCTCTTCGCCAATGCCGTGGCGGGCACGGCCATCCGCGTCTGGTCCACCGGCTGCTCCACCGGCGAGGAGGCCTATTCCATCGCCATCCTGCTGATGCAATACATGGAGGAACACCGCCAAATCCACACCATCCAAATCTTTGCCACCGACATTGACCCGCAGGCGATTGCCACCGCCCGCAGCGGCCTGTATCCGGCCAGCATCGCCGCAGACATCAGCCCGGAGCACTTGTCACGCTACTTCACGGTGGCCTCCGATGGCGCGGCCTATCGCATCCACCGCTCGATCCGGGACATGTTGGTATTTTCCGAGCAGGACGTGATCAAAGACCCGCCGTTCTCCAAGCTCGACCTCATCAGTTGCCGCAACCTGCTGATTTATTTTGGAGCGGATTTGCAAAAACGCCTCATCTCCCTGTTTCATTACGCATTGAATCCGGGCGGCTGCTTGTTTTTAGGCACTTCCGAGGGCATCAGCGAGACCGGTAAATTCGTGCCACTGGACCGCAAAGCCAAACTGTTTCTGCGCAAGGACGACCCGCATCCACAGGATTCCCTCCAGCGGCTGACCGCCGGGCCGTTTCCGATGGCCGGGCCGCGGCTGCGGGTACCGCAGCAGGGGGCTTCCCAGCCGACCATTCTCCGCAAACCGCCGCTGCGGGAGCTCACCGAGCTGGAACTCTTGGACCAGGTCGCCCCGGCTGCCGCCCTGATCAACGCCCAGGGCGACATCCTCTACCTGCACGGGCGCACCGGGATGTTTCTGGAACCAAGCCCGGGTGAAACGACCATCAACAACATTTTACGGATGGCCCGCGAGGGCTTGCGGGCGGGACGGACCACCACCCTGCACAAAGCCATGGATACCCACGAGCCCGTTCGCTGTGCGGGCATGCGGGTCAGGACCAACGGTCACTTCATCAACGTCAATCTCGTCGTCCGGCCGGTGACCAGCGGCCAAGGATCCTCGCCCAAGGCACCGCTCTACCTGGTGATTCTGGAGGAAGCTCCTGCATCGGAGCCAGCGGGCGAAGCCATGCCGGAGGAAAACTGGGGGCCGACCTCGGACACCGAAGCCTGTCTCAACGCCCTCCGCGAAGAACTGCAAGCCAAGAACGAATACATCCAGGCCACCCACGAGGAGCTCGAGACCTCCTACGAGGAACTCAAGTCCTCCAACGAGGAAATGTAGTCGGTCAACGAGGAATTGCAATCCGCCAACGAGGAACTCGAAACCTCCAAGGAGGAAATGCAGTCCATCAACGAGGAACTTGCCACCGTCAACACCGAGCTGCAAGCCAAGGTGGCGGAATTGTCCCGCGCCAACAACGACATGAACAACCTGCTGGCCGGCACCGGCATCGGCAGCGTGTTCATCGATCACCGCCTGCGCATCCTGCGCTTCACTCCCGCCGCCAGCGCCATCATCAACCTCATCGCCACCGACGTCGGCCGCCCCGTCGGCCACCTCGTCTCCAATCTGGTGGGCTACAATCAACTCGTGGCCGACGCCAAGGAGGTGCTCGCCACGCTGGTGACCCGCGAGGTGGATGTGCAGACGCAAGACGGCAGGGACTACCGCTTGCGCATCCAGCCGTATCGCACGCTCGACAACGTGATCGAAGGGGTGGTG
>CAIVSK010000169.1 GCA_903908495.1 Akkermansiaceae bacterium | reverse complement strand
GGCCGGCAGGATGCCGGCGCTCCCCGTGGACCGGTCTTCTTCCCGCAACCGTCCGCGGCGCTCACCCGGATTGCCGAAAATCGCCGCCGTTCGCCCCATTTCACTTGGAGATTTCCCCAATCCCAGTGAAAGTTTTCCCGCTGGATAATCTTGCCGTAATCCGGCTACGCTAAGCTCCGGCTGATTCCGCCTGTGCGTGCCGACGCCAGCGCGCCCCCCCGTCCCCATGCGCATCCTTGTCGTTGAAGATTCCAGCCGTCTGCGCCAGACCGTGAGCGTCTGGCTGCGGCGCAACGGCTTCGCGGTCGACGTCAGCGGCGACGGCGAGGAGGGCCTCTGGCTGGCCGAAACCAATGACTACGATGCCATCGTGCTCGATATCATGCTGCCAAAACTCGATGGCCTCGAACTGCTGCAGAGACTCCGCAAACAGGGCCGCCAGACCCATGTCCTGCTCCTCACCGCCAGAGACACCGTGCCCGACCGCGTGCGTGGCCTCGACCTCGGCGCCGATGATTACCTGGTCAAACCGTTCGCCCTGGAAGAATTGCTAGCCCGGGTCAAGGCGCTGTGCCGCCGCGCCTATGGCAGCACCGATTCACGCCTGGCCCTCGCCGATCTGGCGGTGGACACCACCGCCCGCAAGGTCACCCGCGCGGGCAAACCGATATCCCTCCAACCCCGCGAGTACGCATTGCTGGAATACCTCGCGCGGCGTCAGGGACACATCGTCACCCGCAGCGAAATCGAGGACCACATCTACGGCGGCACTGTGGAACCCGCCAGCAATGCCGTGGATTCGGCAATTTGCTCGTTGCGGCAAAAACTCGCCGAAGCCAACTCCATCCCGCTCATCCACACCCGGCGCGGCTTGGGGTACGAACTCGCCGCCGAATGAAAACCATTCGCCAACAACTCACCCGCAAGCTCATTCTAACATTGGGGCTGCTCATCGCCGCCGCCAGCCTCGCTGTCTACGGCTGTGCGCGCACGGCATTGTTAGCCCAGTTCGACGCCGCGCTGCGGGCCAAGGCGCAGGCCATCACCCTGCTTACCGAGCAAAAAGGCGGCCGCCTGAAACTCGAGAATTCCTCCGAAGACATGCGCGGCTTCGAAGCGGGCGGTCGCGACTACTTTCAACTCTGGCAGTCCGAAGCAGTACCGGCGGAGCATTCCCGCTCGCTGCAGGATGCGCAACTGCCGCTGCGCCACGGCGCAAGGGATGCCGCCTTGGTCTGGAACCTCACCCTCCCTAACGGACAGACCGGGCGTGCCGCCGGTCTGCGCTTCCGGCCACCACAATCCCCGGATCGACGCAGTCCCCGGCCGCCGGCCGACGCCTTCCTGGTGGTTGCCTCCGAGTGCCGCGACTTGAACCACACGCTTCTAACACTCCAACTGGTGTTGGCCGGCGGCGGCCTGCTGTTGCTGGCCGCCACCATCCTGTTGGTGCCGCGGGTGCTGCGCCACGAACTCGCTCCGCTGCGGCAACTCGCCGACGAGGCCGCACGCATCGACGCCAGCTCGCTCTCCGCCCGCTTTCCCATCGCTGGCATGCCGGGCGAATTGCTTCCCATCACCGCCCGGCTCAATGAATTGCTGGCGCGGCTGGAGGATTCTTTCGAGCGTGAGCGCTGTTTCAGTTCGGACGTGGCGCACGAATTCCGCACCCCGGTGGCCGAGTTGCGCAGCATGGCCGAACTCGCCATCAAACTGCCCGACGCCCGCGCCGCTGACGCCGACCACGAGACGCTGGCCATCGCGCTGCAGCTCGAATCCATGCTCCTGAACCTTCTCGCCCTGGCCCGCGGCGAACAAGGTCAACTGCCCGTGAAACTCCAACCGGTCGCCCTGGCACCCTTGGTGCGGGAAGTCTGCGACCGATTCAAGCCCAATGCCGCCGCCCGCCAGCTCACCTTTAACTGCCGCGCCGATCCGGCCGCCCAAGTGGATACCGACCCGGGCTTGCTGCGATCCATCCTGACCAACCTGGTGGAAAACGCCGTGGACTACGCGCCGCGTGGCAGCGTCGTGGATGTGGATGCCTGCGTCCACGATCAACGCCTATCCGTGTGCGTGGCCAACCCGGTGGAAAATCTCACCGCGAGCGACCTGCCGCACCTGTTTGAGCGCTTTTGGCGCAAGGACGCGGCACGCTCGGCCGACGGCCACACCGGCCTCGGACTGGCGCTGGCGCGGGTCTTCGCCCAATCGCTCGGCTGCCAACTCAGCGCACACCTCGCCACGCCCACCCGGCTGGCTGTCACTCTCGCACCCATCACATCAACCCCTTCCAACGAACCACCCGAATAGAACCTAACCCCATGCAACCCTCATCAACCAACACATCAAACAACCACCGATCCGTACCCAGCGCCGCCGTGCTAAGAACTCCGCCAGCGCTCAACCCGATAGATCGACTTTTCAATGGGGTCCCACAGGTGGGCGTCGGGGTTTACGACGGAATGTCAGCACTGCTGGCCGAAAAATGGAACTTTGATTTCATGTGGGTCAGCAGTTTCTGTTGTTCCGCCACGGCGGGCTTGCCTGACGCCGGCCTGATCAGCCCCGAGGACATCCTTAACATCGTGCGCTGCGTGCGCCGCTGTGTGCAACTGCCCATCGTGGTGGACCTCGATTCCGGCTACGGCGATGCGGTGAAGGTATGTCATGTGGTCGAAGCGATGGCCACTGCCGGAGCCGCCGCCTTGTGCATCGAGGATAATCCCTTGTCCAAGCGCTGCAGCCTCTATGATGGCTATGACCGGGTGCTCGTTTCCACCGAAGAACACATCGCCCGCTTGCGCGCCGCCAAAGTGGGCGTCACCCGCGCCGCCTCCAAATGCCGCATCATTGCCCGCACCGAGGCGTTGGTGGCTGGCATGGGCGTGGCCGAAGCATTGCGGCGTGCAACGGCCTATGTGGATGCAGGTGCCGACGCGGTCTTCATTCAGTCGCTGGATGCCACCGGTGACGAGGTGCTTTCCTTTGGCCGCCAGTGGCAGCGCAGGACCCCGCTTTTCATCGCGCCCACCCGCTTGCCACATATCACCAAGGCCGAGTTCTTCGCGGCGGGAATTTCACACACCATGTTCGCCAATCAGGGACTTCGCGCCGCCCACGCCGCCATCGACCGCACGTTCCGCACTCTGGCGGAAGCCGCATCCTCACAAGTGGTGGAGGCCGATATCTCCCCCGTCAAGACCGTGGCAGCACTGGTGGGGGCGCAACGCGTCGCCGACCTGGAAGCCTATCTGGCAGATATGCCGGCGCCACCTGCCGGCGCACGCGCCGGCGAAGGGGTCCGCCCTCCACACCAAGAGTCACCCCAATTCGCCGTCACCCAATGAGCCCAAGCCCCACAACTTCAACTGATATCTCCCATGCTAACTGAGCGCTTGCAGCGTCTGGCCGGCTCGCAAACCTCCGGCATGCGCAATCGCGCCCGCAAACTGCGGGCCGAAGGCGTCCACGTCGTGAATTTCGCCGCCGGCGAACTGGACCAGGACACCAGCCCGAGCATCAAACAAGCGGTAAGAAAGGCGCTCGATGACGGCCGCACGCAGTACACCGACACGTTAGGCATCGGCCCTTTGCGCGAGAGCCTGGCGCGGCGCATCACCCGCAATACCGGCATTCCCTACGCCGTCGATGAGGTCGGCTTCACCGCCGGTGCCAAACAGGCCTTGTTCAGCGCCGCGCTGGCGGTTTTCGAGGAGGGTGATGAGGTCATCATTCCAGCCCCGTATTGGGTGACCTTTCCCGAACAAATCCGGCTGGCGGGAGCGACTCCGGTGTTCTTGCCGACCGCGCACAACGGCTTTCAAATCGATCCGGATGATTTGACGGCTTGCATCACGCCGCGCACCAAGGGAATCATTCTCAACACGCCGCACAATCCCACCGGGGTGGTCTATCCAGCCGCCGTGTTGGAGAAGATCGCGGCCTTGGTGTTGCAACACAATTGGGTTTGCATTTTCGATGAATGCTACGACGAATTGGTCTATGCTCCCGCCGCCCACAGCAATATCGTCAGGCTCGTGCCCGCCATGAAAGCCCGCACCATTCTCATCGGCTCGCTGTCCAAGTCGTATTGCATGGCCGGCTGGCGCGCGGGGTACTTCGCCGCCCCGGCACCGGTGGTCAAGGCCATCGCCAACCTTCAAAGCCACGTTGCCTCGAATCCATCCAATCTGGTGCAATATGCCGCCCTTGCCGCGTTTGATGCCGGCAACGACGCGTTTATCGCCGGCAATTTGGCCCAACTGGGTGAGCAACGCCGCATCGCGCTGCAACTTGTGAGCCATCTCACCGGCCTGCCATGCGTGGTTCCGGAGGGCGCGTTCTATCTATTCCCCGACGTCAGTTCGCTGTTCGAAAAGACATTTCGAGGACAGCGCGTCGGCGATGTGGATCGACTGGCCGAACTGCTGCTGGAGCATGCGCATATTGCGGTGGTTCCGGGATCGGCCTTCGGCGCGGATCAGCATGTGCGGATTTCCTACGCGATCCCCGCTGAAGAGATTGTCATAGGAATCACAAGATTTGCAAAGTTCGTAAGACTGTTGGCCCAGGCATGAACCTGCATTCTTCAGCCCCACAACCGGGATCCGCAGCAATGGTTTTGTTCATCGGCATGGTCCGCCGCGGCGAGTTTGAAACCCTCCAGCGCCGCGGCATACCGCTGGGCGTGCTGGTCGACTCCAACAGCAAACACCGCCTGGCGGATGTCTCGGGTTTTGCCCATGTCTCACATTTCGATTTCTCACGCCCGCTTGCCGAACTCATCGCCGCGGTCCGCGCCATCCACAACCAGCGAGGCGTCGCCTGCCTGCTCAACTTGATGGAGTTTTACGTGGTTGAAACCGCCGCCATCGCCGCCGCGCTGGGCCTGGCAGGTATATCGCCGGCATCGGCACAACTCTGCCGGGACAAATGCGTCATGCGGCAGCGTTTTGCAGAGAGGATCGGCAGCGACGCGTCGGCGCATTTCGAAGAGGTGCATTCCGAGGCCGCCCTGCTGGACGCCGCCGCCCGCTTCGGCTACCCGGTTTTCCTGCAACCCTCCAACGTCGCTGCGAGCATGTGGGCCACCCGCAACACCAGCCCGTCAATGCTGCTCGCCAACTATCACACGATGCTGCGCGATGTGCCAAACTACTACGCACAACTCGGCAAGCATGGCAGCCAGCTCAGCGTCGTCCTGGCGGAGTATCTTAACGGGGCTAACACCTCCATTGATTGCATTGCCGACGCCGCCGGACAGGTTCACACCACCCCTGTGGTGGATGTTCTAACCGGCCAGGATGTCGGCATCGACGATTACCATCACTTTGCCCGCATTCTGCCGTCGGGTCTCAGCGCTGCCGCGCAAACCGACTTGCAGCGCCGCGCCGTGGCCGGTGTGCAAGCCCTTGAGATGACCCACAGCGCCGCTCACGTTGAATTCATCGGCACCCGGCTGGGGGAGATCGCCGCGCGCCCCGGTGGCAACCGGCCCCGCATCCTGGAACTCGCCTACGGGATGGACGAATTGCACGCATACAATCAGGTCTTGTGCGGGCGGCCACCCGAACTGCTGCGGGAACACGCCCGCGCCGCGGCAATCGTCACCCCGTTCTCGCGGCAGGCAGGATCCCTGCGCTCCATCCGCCACCTCGAGCGGCTGGTCGGGCTGCGCAGCTATCTCTATCATGAAGTGCGGGCGCAACCCGGCCACTCCGTGGGCCTCGCCAAGGACGGTTGCCGCGCGCCGCTGTATATCGAGTTGCTTGCCGACGATGCTGCCAGCGTGCGGAGCGACGTGGACGAGATCGCGTCCTGGACGGATCTCTACGAAGTCGAATGACATGACTCGCGAGCAATCACAATCAACCCTGGCAATCTGGCTGGTGTGCGTCGGCATCGGGCTGTTATTCCTCGCACGCGGGGCATTCCAACCCTATATCTTCCCCTTGTTCGAGCACCTGGGAGGCCTGCCGTATGCCCGCATCGCCATTTTGCTCAATGGCTACGTCCTCGCGCAATCGGTGTGCGCGCCGCTCGCCGGCTGGTTCGCCGACCGCACCTCGCTGCGGATCGCCCTGAGCGTGAGCATCGCCTTCGGACTCGGCAGTTTTCTGGTCATCGCCACCGGCCCGGGCTTCATCGTCTCGGCCATCGCGGTGTTTTGCGCAGGTTTGGCATTTGTGTTAGGAAAAATCGCGCTCAACACGCTGCTCATTCTGCATTCCAGCGCCGAGACGCTGCGCCGCTCAGTGGCCAAGCGCGCCACCTTGCTGAACCTCGGCTCGTTCTTTGGCAACAGCATCGCCTATCAAATGAGCAGCCGCGTCGGCTACAGCGCGCTGGCGGTGGTGCTCGGCCTGCTGTACCTGCCCCTCGCCATCGGCCTGGCGGCGCCCGCCGCGCCCGCCACCAGCGCGCCGAAGAAATCCTGGGCGATGAGCCACTTCAAGAGCCTGTGCCGCAACCGGGACTTTCTTGCCGACGCGCTGCGGCGCTTTGCGATGGTGTTGCCCTATGGCTGCTGGGGAACGGTCATCCCGAAATATCTCATCGACCAGTACGGATCGAACAAGCCGGTGTGGATCGTTTCCCTGACCAGCGTTTGCACCACCATCATCGGCGCGCATTTCCTCGCCGTCTATCTGTCCAAGCTATTATATAAACGCGGGTTCAAGTGGGAGTGGTGGTCGATGACCTCGGTGCTCTTCTACTGCTCCGGACTGCTGCTACTCATCTTTGCACGGCACCCGCTGATGTTACCGGTGGCCATCGTGGTGTTCATTTGCGGGGAGGTTCTGATGACTCCCTGCTTTGACGAGACGGCGAAGAAACACAGCCACGCGGCAGGCATGAGCTCGTGCCTGGGCTTGCTGCATCTGGTGGATGGCTTGGGTCGGATGCTGGGTGCGGCGTTCGCGCTGGCGCTCTACGGCGGCATGCGCCTCTCGCCCTACGCCTCGTGGTTTTGGCCAACTGCAGTCGGTGCTTTCCTGGGCGTTTCCATCGCACTGCATCTCGTCGCCCACACCATCGCCCGTGGTGCCGCGGTGGCCATCTGTCTGCCAAACCCAAGCGACTCCTTGCCGGATCGCGAGGCCGAAACGTAATATGATGAACAAACCTAACATTCTCCATCTTGCCCTGCTGGCATATTTTGCCGGAAGCCCCACACATATCAACGCGCAAGCCGTGAACCCTCCTTTGGTGCCACCCGGAAGTTATACAAGCCAGTCGGTCACGGGTTCTAACGGCATTGTGGTTTCGGTGTCCGCTGCGGCGTCAGACGTCGGGCTGGCCATCCTCAAGCAGGGCGGCAATGCGGTGGATGCCGCGGTAGCCACCGCCTTCGCGCTGGTGGCCACCTATCCGGCGGCAGGCAACCTTGGCGGCGGTGGCTTCATGATGGTGCAGCCCGCGCCAGGCGGCGGGGAAGCGGCGGCCTTTGACTATCGCGAGAGCGCCCCGGCGGCCGCAACACCCGGCATGTTTGCCAAGGCCGACACCATGTACGAACGCAAGGCGGTGGCAACGCCGGGGACTGTGCGCGGACTCGAGCTGGCGCACCGGCGCTTCGGCACGCTGCCGTGGGCGCAATTGATCCAACCCGCGGTGGCATTGGCCCGCGACGGCTTTCAGATCGACCCGAATCTGGCGGAATTACTCAACACCTATCTGGCCAGCGAGCCGCAGCACCCGGAGTTCCAGCGCGTCTTCGGCAAAGCGGACGGCACGCCGTGGGTGGCCGGAGAGCGCCTGGTGCAGCCGGATTTGGCCAACACCTTGCAACAGCTTGCCGAGCTCGGGCCGGACGCGTTCTACAGCGGCCCGATTGCCGCCGACATCGTCGCCGAAATGCAACGCGGCAACGGCCTGATGACGGCCCGGGATCTAGCCGACTATCGAGCCGTCGAGCGCAAGCCGCTGACGACGCGGTACCGCGGCAAGATAGACGTGATGGTACCGCCGGCACCTTGCGCGGGGGGGATCTGTTTGCTGGAAGAATTGAACATGTTGGAATCCTTCGATTTGGCGGCGATGGGCCGCTGGTCGCCCACAACCATGCATGTAATGGCGGAAGTCATGCGCCGCGCCAATTATGACCGCGCCCGCTACACCGGCGACCCCGCATTCGTCCAGATCCCGCCTAACCTGATCACCCACGAGTATGGCCGGCACCTCGCCACGACCATCAATTTGCACCAGGCCACCCCCAGCGCGGAATTGGCGAGCGACATACCGCTAACCAATGAGAGCCAGGACACCACGCATTTCTCCATCATCGATGCGAAGGGCATGGCGGTGGCCAACACCTATACGTTGGAACGGCTGTGGGGCACACGCATCGTGGTCAAAGGCAGGGGCTTCTTGCTCAACAACGACATGTTCGGCTTCAACCTGTTTCCCGGGCACACCGACACCCAGGGCATGCTCGGCACCGCACCTAACACGATTGCACCCGGCAAGCGGCCTATCAGTTCGATGACGCCCACCATCGTGACCGAAGACGGCCGGGTGAAACTGGTGACCGGCAGCCCGGGAAGTCAGGCGATCCCCCACACCCTGTTGTGCATTATCGTCAACGTGTTCGATTTCCACCAGTCGCTGGCGGAGGCCACCGAGGCCCCCCGCATGTCGCATCAATGGTTTCCCGATCAGATCACCTTCGAGGCACCCGAGCGCTATCCGGACCTGATCAAGGCGGTGCAGGCGCTCGGCCACTGCGTCGTGCGCAGCGGACCGCGCCCGCAAGGCGACGCCCACTCGATTCTAGTGGAACCAGCGGGCCGCTATACCGGCGTCGCCGACCTGCGGCGCAGCGGAAAAGCCACCGCCGCCGGCTACTAAGTGCTTCATCCCGGAGAGGCGGCAGCCATGAGCCTGGATTGGAAAATTCAAACCCGTAGAGTTTGATAGGTGCGTTGCTGGCCGCAATCGCCTTGAGGATGCGGTAGCCGGCCATCACCGAGCCGCCCGGTTCTTCGCCCGCGATCCCACAAAAATCACAATCCCGACAAACAGCAAAAACAAACAGGCCACCACACCTAACAAAGTAAATAGTCGCGAACTGGCGAAGTCCACCTGCTCGGCGCTGATGCGGTCGCCGGGAACCTGCCCCGGCTTGCGCCGGAGAACCACCCCGCCGTCAACCACCTCCACCGCCGTGAGCATGCCCATGGCCGGCCCGAGGAGCGCGTCGGTGAGGTAGCGTTCGGTGATGCGGTAGGGCGACATTTGCTCCATGAACTCGACGGGGACTTTGGCGTTGGGAACCTCGATCGCATCGAGCTTGAGCACCACCTCATGGCCTAGAAGCTGGGGCCGGGCCACCAGGGTGGCGTTGAGATAGCGCGGATCCGAGCTGATCCAACCGGGCTCTCCATTGCGGGCAAACCGCGGTCTGCCGTTGAGCTTGAAGGCGATGGCGATCCTCAACGTTTGTCCGTCGACCGCCATCACGCGGAAAGTGCCGCGCAAGTCCTTGAACGGCTCGTAAACGGCGATGGCCAGGTTCATCTCCGCCGGCGTCAGCGCAAGCGCGATTTCCCCCTTACCCGCCAACTCGTCGCGGAATTTTTCGAGTTTCTCGGCCAAGCGGTTGAGCTCCCCTTCCCGGCCGTCGATGGCATCCACCTCCACCGCTCGTGGCACCGCCGCCGTGAATTTTTCAATCTCATGGGATTGCCGGAACAAGCCCCAGGTCGAAAACACCACCAGAAAAACCATCACCGCCAGCGCCGCGATCAAAATCGCGCAGCCCGCAAACGGCGAATGTGCGTTGGCACCGATCGGTTTGTTAGGTAGGGGCATGGCGTTGCGGCAATAACTGCCAGGGTTGTTTTCGCGGTCGAAGCGCCTCAGTCCCCGCTCCGCTCGGGGGCCACGGGGGCGACGGGGGCGACGGGGGCGACGGGGGCAACGGGGGCCACGAGCGGCGCGGTCGGTTCGGTCGGTTCGGTCGGTTCGGTCGGTTCGGTCGGTTCGGTCGGTTCGGTCGGTTCGGTCGGTTCGGTCGGTTCGGTCGGTTCGGT
>CAIVSK010000168.1 GCA_903908495.1 Akkermansiaceae bacterium | reverse complement strand
ACGCTCATCCCGGAAGAAGCGGCCAGTCCGATGGAGCAATTGAAGCGGCAAGGCCGGAAACGCCAGCGCGCCACGGGCAAGAAAGCGGCAGGAAGCAATAAACCCCGTCTCCAGCCCGCCTCCACAATCGCGCCATAAGTGGCGCTTAGCACTCCACGCTGGCTGATTCTGCGATATTCTGCCGCCGGTTTGAGCCGAGTGCGGACTCGGGAGCGTTTTTATTCTTCTGTGGGGGTGGCTATATTTGTCACGCAATATGCTAAATACAGTCGGGAGGGGAGGTGTGGCATCAAGGCTCCTGCGATACGATCACATGGTCGTAACGATGAGTCGGATTGGGGCGTCCCGGACTCAGACAACGCCATGCCAGCGGAGTTACCGTAATACACCCCTGGCTTGCCGCGGCTACCACCTCGCGCACGATTCCCTCCAGCGTGTCCGGCTCCATCTGGACGCGTGCGTTGAGGGTCAACCGCGCTGTGTCGCTGGCCCCTGCCGAACCACGAATGCTGAGCGTGTCACCTTTCCCGGTTAGGTTTCCTATCAGGAAGCTATCGCCAGCTTCAATCATGAGTTTGACATGGCCGACCGATGCGCCCATGTCGTCAAAACGTTGGCTCAAACCCATCAAGAGCCTTTCGGCAAAAAGGTTCCATGCCGTCTGCTCCCCACACAGCGTGAAGGTGGCATTGAGCCACCCAAGGACGGCCTCGCCTTCCGCGTAAATATCGTATTCCACTTCGGCAATGCGCCGTCCGGGTTCGGATTGCGTGGTGACCGCATCCAGCCACGCATCCAGTCCGTCGCCGGTCTTGGCGCTGATGGTGGTGTACTCCACACCGGGAAAGGCCTGAACCAGCCGAGTCTTGAGAGACTCTAGTTCGGAAGCGGTCAGAAGATCCGACTTGCTAATGACAACGAGGTCGGCTTCTTCCATCTGTTTGCGCAGGATGTATGCTGCGCTGGGATGCAATCCAGAGGTGCCGCCATCCAGGATGTCGGCGAGCCGCAAGGGGTCAACCATGACCGACAGGGGAGACACCACAAGTTCGCGCCTGAAATGATCCTTCAGGGGTTGTACAATAGTTGCCGACAAGTCGGTACAACTGCCAACCGGTTCCGCAATCAACACATCGGCTTGCGCTTCCGCACGGACTTTGGACATGGCGGCAAGCAAGCCTTGGAAATTACAGCAAAAGCAACTGCCGTTGACTTCTGCCACCTTGACGCCACCGCGTGCAAGGAACGCGGTATCGACAAGCTCGGGTGCCTGGTCATTCGTGATCAGGCCGACCCGCAGGCCACGGCTTGCCAGCCTCTGGGCTGCCTCCCAAAGCAAGGTCGTTTTCCCAGCCCCCAAGGAAGCCGCCCACAAGGATCAAGCGTGTTGTCATAGTATGTCTTGTTTGGTTGAACCGGGTTGGCCGGGTTGGCATTCGCAGCCGCTGGACGGATGTTTCATCGCCGGTTCCAATACTCGAACGAAAAAGAGCGAGGCCGACACACCGCCGATCAAAGGAGCAAACACATAAACATGCAGGAACCCACCGACGCGGTCTGGAAACGCCGCGTTACCCCATCCCGTAAGCCAAGCCACCAAGCGGGGGCCAAGATCGCGTGCCGGGTTCAGACCGGCCTGGGTCAGAGGCGCGATGAGGCAGATGATCGAAGTCACGGTCAAACCAATGAACACGGGTGCCAAAGCATCGTTCGGGCGACCGACATTGCATCCCTCCGTCAGAGCGAAAATCATCAGGACTAACAGGAAAGATCCAAACGCTTCCACACCGATGGCCAGTGGCAGGGAAACCACGGCCTTGGACCCTGGATTCGGATAGAACTCCCCGAACATCATGGCGGTCTTGATGGATGCCGACGTGCCCCGAACGATTCCATGAGCATTTTCGTAAGCGGCAATGGAAGGCGCAAACAGCGCATACAAGGTCAGCCCGGCAAGGATGGCCCCGGCAAGCTGGGCACCAAGATACACCGGCAGCCTCCTTGCTGACATGCGTCCGCTGACGACCATCGCCAAACTGACCGCAGGGTTGAGGTGGGCGCATGACAAATGGCGGGTGAGATAAATCGCCAGCATCACCCCGATT
>CAIVSK010000167.1 GCA_903908495.1 Akkermansiaceae bacterium | reverse complement strand
TGGCGGCGCCGGACAGCACCCGCTTCAAACAGATCCAGACCATCACCCAGGCCAAAGCCAGCGGGACGATTGTCCTGACCTTGCCGGAGGGCACCACCACCCTCAGCCTAACAGCCACTCAGTCGGCCACCAAGGCGGTTTTGCAGACCTCTCCGCTCGCATTGAATCTGGCCAAACTTCCGGCGTTCGAACTCACCCCGCGCCCGGAGTCGCGGGTTGGCAATCCGGAAATCAGAAAACTCCCGTCGCCCTTTGGCAGCGCCGAACCGGTGATCGGGCTGGGCCTCAGCCCCGGCCGCGTCATTGAGCTTGCCGCCTTGCCGTGGCAACCCGGGGAATCGCTGGATCTCGGTGCGTGGGTTCTATCAAACGGCAGGGCGCAACTCCAGGTGCAAGCGCAGGATCAAGACGGCAAAGTCGTCGGGTCACAAGTCTTTGCGGGTGTTGGCGGTCGTGGTTCGCTGCCTCACTGGTGGTGCGCCCACCTCAAGCTTGATTCGCGGTATGCCGCGGTGGCAGAGAAACTCGTCCTGGTCGCCGCGTGTGACGCCAAGGATTCTTTCCGCGACGCGACGCCGCTTGTTTGGATCACCGATTTCAGGCTTGAAACCGTGGCGGAAAGCCTGCCTCCGGCCAGTGCGGAGCGGGTGGGCCGGATTCCTGGCAATATCTCGGCCATGGGTTGCGATCCCACGGGGGCATCAGTCGCCGCCGGTCTTCAGGACGGACGTGTCATCGTGTTAGATACCAAGACGGCGCACACCCGGAATTTTGAGCCGTGCCCGGGAACCGGGATTTTTTTCGTCGGCGTGGGCGGGCGACACGTGGTTGCCATCGATACCTCCCGCATGGTGCATGTCATGGATTTGGATTCCGGGCTTGCCCGCAAGTTAGGTCGCGTGAATTTCCAGGAGGTGAACGGCGTGCGCCCGTCGTTCGAGCTCTCTCCTGATGGCGAGTGGCTTGCGTGGACTGGCATGATGGTCGATGTGCTGGTCGCCCGTCTGGGCCAGAAGCAGGTGGGGAAACCGCTTGCGCTGCCGGTGGGCGCGTCCCCGGAATTCACGATGGATACCGGCGAGGCGGCCATTCTGGCGTCCGGATCGCGCCATCATTTCAAGGTGCCGATTTCCGCCCTGTCCACCCTCGATCCCGCGAAACTTGAGGCGCTTGCCGAAAAGCCGCGGGCGAAATCCGCAGCCCGCCACAACTCCCGCGACGGTTCATCGTGGTTGGATCCAATCCATGCGATCCGCATCAGTGGCGATTCCGGCAAGCTCGCCTTTGCTCCTGCGGAGCGATTGCTGGCGGTCCCGGCCCCTGCATTGGCGGTCACGTCCGTGGGGATCGTGTTTTTCGCAACTCCCGGTGGCTCGGTCTATCGCCTCGATCCAACCAAGGTCGATGGCTACACTCCACACGCGGCAACTCTTGAACTTCCTGAGGATCCTTAGGGGTGAATCGCCGCTACCGGCTACCTCAGGCCGAGAACTTTCGCCGGGCTGGCATTGCCAAACCGGTCCAAGGCCGTCACGGCGATGGCCTCGGCGCGCGGCAGGGTGACCGTCGTGGCCGCAGCGGGCACGATCCGCAAGGTGCGCCAGCTGGACCCGACGCGGGCTTGCACCGCGATCTTCGCAGCAGAGCCGTCGGGGGCCCAACGGACGACGGTACCGGTGCCTTGCAGCGTGGCCGACACGGCGGGGGCGGCAGGGGCGCGGGTACTGAGCCAGGGCATCGGCGGGATGGCGCAAGGCTGGGTGTAGGTGCGGGCCAGGAGTGTGGCGATGCCGCCCTGATTGCGGACCAGGCTCTTGACGCTCCAATGGATGTGGCCGTTCCAATTGTCGCCGATTTTGCGGGTGAGCTCGATCTGATTGATGATCTCGGAGGCGGTGCGGCCCCGGTCTTCCGACGAGCCGATGCGCTCGGTGGCGATGCCCGGCCAAACCGGGCGCGCACCCTGCCCCCGCCACCATGCTAGAAGCGCGGGAAAACTTTGCTTCTGCGGGGAGATGCGCCAATAGAGTTGGGGGGCGAGGTAATCGACCCAGCCGTTTTTCAACCATTTGCGCGAATCGCAGGCGAGTTGCTCGTAACTGTCGAGGCTCGCCTCGATGCCGGCGGGCACCCCCGGCCGCCAGATGCCAAACGGGCTGATGCCGACCCGCACCCAGGCTTTTTGTTTCTTCACCGCAGAGTAGAGTGTGCTAACAAATTCATCGATGCAGGCGCGGCGCTGGGCCGGGGTTTTGCCATCGGCAAACTGCAGGTTGCCGGACGGATACGGATAGAAATAGTCGTCGAGGTGAACGCCGTCGACGTCATAGCGGCGCACCACATCGAGAATGGCAGCCAGGGCGCGGCTGCGGGTTTCCGGCAGGGCGGGATCGCACCAGACCATCGGGCCAAAGCGTTTGGTGATTTGCGCGGCGGCGCGGGTGACGTGGTCGGCCGAGGCCGCTTGGGAAATGTTAGGCAATGCGCGGAACGGGTTGAACCAGGCATGAACCTCGATGCCGCGGGCATGGGCCTCCCTAATGCAGAAGGCGAGGGGATCGTAGCCGGGCGAGCGGCCCATGGTGCCGGTGAGCCACGGGCTCCAGGGCTCGAGCGCGGAGGCATAGACCGCATCGCAGTGCGGGCGCACTTGGAAGATGATTGCATTCATTTTCATCGCGACGAGCTTGTCGAGGATGGCGCGCAATTCCGCCTGCTGGCTGGCAGCGCTCAGTCCCTTGGCGCTCGGCCAGTCGAGGTTGTAGATGCATGCCAGCCAAGCACCGCGGAATTCGCGGGCCAAGGCCGGCGGTTTCTCCGCGACCGGTGTGTACGTCTGGCCGGAGGCGAGTGCGGCGAAAGCCAGGGAAACAAGCGATGCGAGCAGGCGGATCATGGCAACAAGGATGCCCCAGCCGGGCATGCGCGTCAAGCCACGGGGAGGACAGCCTGCTCGCGGCTGCCGCGTCTCGCGGCAGGCCGTGATTGCTGCGTCTCGCAGCACGTCATGCGTGTGGCTGCGGCATCCTGCCCGGTGCCTTGTTCTATCAAATCCATGGACGCCCTCCGTCATTGGCATATCGCGAGTACCGCAGCCCTACAATTTCTCAATCTGCTCCACCGGCAGACCGGTGGCCTGTGAGATGGCGGCGGCTTCGATGCCGAGCGCCTTCATGCCCGCCGCCGCCTTGAGCAGCCCCTCAGTGAGGCCCTCGGAGCGACCTTCGGCGAGGCCTTCGCTGAATTTGGCGCCCATCAGGGTGCGTTCGCGGCTCACTGCGTCCCAAAACGAGTCATAGTGTTCCAACTGCGCCGGACTGAACCCGCATTCCTCGGCGATGGTCAATGCCCTGCGCAGCGGTTCGGTGATGCCAACTTGTTTGCGGAATTCCTCGACGCTTGCATGGCCTTGGGTACCGGCGTGGCCGGCCTCCTGTAGGAACTTCAGCCAGGCCCAGCGCAGTTTGCGCGCTTCCTTCGGGCGCGTTTCGCGGTACTTCGGCAGTTCGATGAACACCAACCGCAATCCCTCCAGCACCCGCTCCGGCTTGCCAGACTCCACGATCCGGTAGTCGTGGTAATAAGTGTCCGGATCGGAATCATAGGTGTCGTCCAAAATGCTCAGGCCATAAACCGGGCAGAGCATTTCGTAGCGCTCGCCTTTTTCCAATTGGCGAACGTATGCCTTGCTGGCGTTGAAGAGCACGCGTTGCAGAAACGCGTTGGTCCAGGCCATCTGCATTTCCACGATGAATTGGCGGCCGCTGGCATCCTTGCAACGCACGTCCACGATGCTGTTTTTGATCAGCGGGATGTCCGGCACCTGCTCGCCGGGCAGGTATTCGAGCGAAACGATGAACTCGCTTTCGGTCTCGAAAGGTAACACCCCGTTGAGAAACTCGCGCAGGATCTCCGGGTGTTCACCGAAAATCCGCTTGAACACAATGTCACTGCGGGGATCAAGAAAACGCGTCATACGGCATTGAAAGTAGCAACCTGCGCCCTGCCTGTCAAGCAGGTCCGAAAGATGCTGGAGCTTGAATCCCGCTGGGACGCACAGGAGTTACTCAGCCGGCACGGAGTATGGCCCGGGCACTCGGCGGAGGAAATTTTGAAGGATGCCGAAGTTTCCGCCCGGTTTCGCGGCGCGCTTGCGTGATTGTCGTCAGTGACACCTCGGTTTTGTCCTGCCTCGCGGAACTTGGGGATGGTCGATGCCACGACAAGACGCGATCCGGCCACCGTCATCGCCTGGGCCGCCAGCGTCGGCGGCAATTCGCAACGCTTCGACCTGCTCGCGGATGTCGTCCGGCATTGGTCCGATGACCCTGACCAGGCTCGCGCGGCGGTGCGGTAAGCGGACCTCACAGGCTCCGAGCGGGACAGGCAGCTGGAACAATTCAAGTAGCGAGGCGGGGCCGCCTCAGAACGGGTTCACAAATCCAGTCATTTTCGCAACAATGGCGGGCCTGACCTTCGAACTGCTCAAATCCGTGAACGGAATTGGCAGCAGCACAACATCATCGCGTGAGCAGATCATTGTAAACGTCGTCGGCTTCGTTGTCCCAAACCCTCATGAGCGAACGTTGCCCCTGATTTAGCCAAGCCCTCCGCTCCATATCGTCCTGGCCGGTTTCCAATGAGATTTGAACCACCGTGTGTTCAGCCAGCTCCAACGGCTCAAGCAAGCGGAGCTTTCCCTCTTCGTAAACGGCTTGACTGGCGATAATCACGGGCGAACAATAGGCGCATTCTGGCTTCGATCAACTCGAATTCCGCGGCTCCCAATTTCAGGGTGCCTCACTCCCGGCGCCTTTCCCTCTGCTCGTGCGCGATCGACGGCAGTGGTATTTCGGTTTTGAGATTCCAATAGACAGCTATAACTCGACCTCCAGCAGATTGTTGCCGGGATGCAGCAACTTGCGGAAGGCGCTGGCATCCAGCAGCCAGCCGCCGGAGCGGTAGGGGTTGGGGGAGAGGCCGAGGGGATGCAGCGGGGTGCCATTGAGAGTGGCGGCGCGCGGGGTGTGGGTGGCGTGTTTGACCGAGAAACGGAGCTGGAGGCGCTGGCCATCCCACGGCATTTCGGCCTCCAAGCCGTCGAGTGAGAACGGCAGCACCGGATCGAGAACAACATGCTCATAGTGGCGGCGCAGGCCGAGCATGCGGGTGAGCACCAAGTTGACATAGATGCCCGGGCCGCTCGAGTATATCCGCCAGCCGCCAT
The DNA here is from genome assembly GCA_903908495.1 of Akkermansiaceae bacterium. Lineage (GTDB taxonomy): Bacteria > Verrucomicrobiota > Verrucomicrobiia > Verrucomicrobiales > Akkermansiaceae > Luteolibacter. Next base: position 3,125 of record CAIVSK010000167.1, on the reverse strand, counting down.
CGACGCCGATGGCTCCGGCCTTGATTTCGGCGTAGCGCTCGGCGGCTTCATAGCGGCTGGACACCGCCGCATCGGAACTGGAAAAATACGCGTTGGCCTGGCGCGGCAGGGCGTGGCGCACCGAGGATGTTAGATCGGCGGGGGTGACGCGGCCGAAGCCGTCGAGCATCTGCTCCGCGTGGCCGAGGCGGGCCATGGCCTCGATGTAGCGGAGGTGGGCGTGGGTGTAGAAAATGCCGATTTCGCGGGAAAAACACGAACTCAACTCGGCGCGTTGGAAAATCTCGCAAACCCCGCCACGATAGGCCGGCGGCCGGTCCATCAGGCGCGCGCCATCCGCGGCTAACAAGTGCTGGCGGATCAGCTGCTCGTGGCGGATTGCTTCGGCCGGGGTGAACAACCCGCCTAACATCGAGCGCGTCATCGGCAGCAGCCGGTAGTGGATGCCGGTGAGCTGGTCCTGCGGGTGGAGCAATGGCTGGCCGTGGGTGGACGAGCCCGCATCAAACAGGAAAAACCCGCACAGGGTGCCATCGATGACGAGTTGGCGGCGGAAGTCCTTTTCCAGCGCATCGGCAAAGCCGGTGAGTCCGGCAAACTCGCGGCCGCAGTGGCCGCTGAGTTCCTCCAGGCGCCGCAGCACTTGATAGCACAGCGCCACCGACCACGAGCTAACCAGCCGCTCGCGAAACTCCGGCTTGGCCGGTTGCAGCGAATCGTTCCAATCGCCGTCGCCGTAGCGCAGCAGCGCGGTGCCGGGAATGCAGTTGGCCCGCAACCAGGCGATGTTGGCCACGACATGCTCTAACAATGGTGAGGTTTCCGCGGTGGTGACGGCGCTGCCGGGCTGGGTCCAGGCGACGGCGGCATCGAGAATGGCGAAATCGGCGGTGGCTTCGAGGTAGTCGCACAATGCCTTGAGCGGCCACAGCGGGATGTCGCCGTGGCAATGGGCCTGTTGGATCCAGCCGAACGGATCGGTCATGAACCACTGCGGCCAATGGTGTTCGCCAAGGAATTGGTGTTGATAGGTGAGCAACAGGATTTTTCTGCAACTCGCAAACCGCCCGAGAGCCAGCAGCATTTCGATAGAGCCCTGGGTGACGTCGCGGGAGCCCCAGGCACCGCCGTTGTATTGTTCGAGGCCGTGCGGAACAGTTAGATGAATCATCCCGTTGTGGACGAACCACGGCAGAACCTGCTGGATGCGCCCGATCGTCGGGTCGCCGGCGCGGAGGCGCAGGGCCAGCGCGTCGTCCTGCCAGTGTGGCGCGGTATCGGCGGTGGTATCGGTGCCAGCCAGCGTGGTGTGGCCTTCGATCTCGATGCCGAAGCCGGGCACCTCGCGGGTCTGCATGATGAGCATCGCGTGGGAGGCGTCGCCACCAGCCAGTCCTTCGGCACCGGTGATTGACTCGATGGTGGATGGATCGGTGGCCCGCAGCGTGAAATGTGCGCCGGCATCCGCCTTGCGGAACAGGCCGTCGGCTGCCGCGCGGATTCTAACGATATTGGCGGCCGCGTCGATCTCGATTTCGGCGGTGGCGTCGTATTCGTTGATGCCGGCGATGAGCCCGTGGGTCACCAGAAAGCGGGCGGCGGGCCCGGCGGTCACGCGCAGCTCGAGGCGGGCGCGGCTGCGGCCGGGATCCACGCTAACGGATATTTCCAGCGTGTGGTTAGGCAGGCGGTAAATCCAACGCGAGTTGGCCAGTGCCATCTCGAAGACCGACGGCACTCCTAGCAACTCCCAGTGTTCCCCGGTGTGGATCCAGATGCGTTGGCCGGTGGTGGCGAAGAGGCCGCAGCTTTCGCGCGGAAAACTCAACAGGCGGTGGAACGACGGATGGCCGCTGCTCAGCAGGGCGTTGAAGATGCCCGCCATGAAGGTGGTGGTGCTCAACTGCGAGGGATCCGGAAAATCCCCGCCGCCGGAGCGCAGGATGTTGCCGTGGGGGCGCGTGCCGACGCATTCCTTGGCGCGGGTGACGAGGTGACGGGAGTCCTCGCCGCTGAAAAACGACCACAGCACCCCTTCGCTGGAGCGCTCGACGAGGTCCCACGCGCCGGGGATAAGGGCGCGCAGTTCAATCTCTGTTAGGTCCGCGCCATGGACCACTGCCGGAGCGTGAAACAGACTGCGGGCGGAAGTGGCGGCCGTGGCTGGCGCAGCGGCTGATTCTGGCGGCTTAGCAGGAGGACAGGCATCCTGCCTGTCTTGGAAGACGGGCTTCCAGCCTGTCGATTCATTGGCTGACAGGCGGGACGCGCTGTCTTCCATCACAGGCAGGATGCCTGTGATCCGCTCAGAGAGCCCCGGGAGCTTGTCTAACAGTGACAGGTCGGCGGCCGACGACGGCGCCGGGTGGTCCGCTAGAAACACCCCGACGAAGCGGCATTCGCCGGCGGCACCGGGCGCGGTTTCAAACGGGCGGCTCAACAGCGCGACATAGGACGACTCCGCCTGGCGCAGGCCGGGCAGGGGAGTGGGGTCAGGGCCGAGGCACAGCGGCGGGCCGGGTCGCCGGATGGCCGGGCCGAACACGTCGCGGGCATCGGTGGCATAGGCGTCGCAGCCGTCGATGCAGGCTTGCAGCAGGAACGGGTTGTTGCCGTTCACCGGCAGGTTCTGGCGGCTGGCCAGCACCGCGCCGAACTGCGGATGGGCGAGCGGGCGGTGATCGATGTATTGGCTGGTGTAGGCCTCGTTGTTGCGGGCGGCCCCTTGAGTTGTTAGGCCGACGTCGATCCCGTGCAGGGCGCGCCACGTGATGGCGGCGGCAGTGGTGTTGGCAACGGCGAGGCGCAGGCACCAGCAGGAGTTGCTAGAATCAAGGCCGAGGGTGGCGGTGATATCCAAGCCGGCCGCGCTGAGCTGCCAGAAGGCATGGGTTGGCGTGATGGAAAAGGCGGCCTCGGAACCCGCGCCGATGACGGTGAGCACGCGGATACCGTCGGGGTCGGTGATTTCCAGCTCGAGCCGATGCATGGCCCCGGCCAGCGGGCAGCCGAGGGTGAGGTTGACCAGCAGGTCCGGCCCGTGGCGCAGGGACTGCAGGTGGCCGCCCTGATAGAACCGGAACCGGAGGCCGTGTGGGCCGCCCAGCGCTGTAGTGGGCAGCCCG
>CAIVSK010000166.1 GCA_903908495.1 Akkermansiaceae bacterium | reverse complement strand
TCCCGTGACGTCAACAACATGCTGTCAGGCAATATGTCCCGTGACGTCAACAACATGCTGTCAGGCAACATGTATCGTCTCGTCGACAATATTCTATTGGGCAATGTATGGGTGTGGCAGCGCTCAGCGCGGTCCTCTGACAGCAGCGAATTTCGATGATTTTAAGAAAAAAGCCGAAGGCGCTGGCGCTTGCGGAGCATGCAACGACTTGCTGCGGCGATTGGGGTGGGGATGATTTTGGCGGGGCGGGCGATTGCCGCGCCACTGATCATTGATGATGAGAAATTGTTTGCCACCCTGACCCAGGAGCTCGGGGCGATGGCAGAGGCTGACAAGGCCACCGATGGCAAGACCCTGGCAGAGGCGTCCAAAGCCGCGCCCTTGAGCGTGGCGGTGAAGCTGCCGGTCGCCGTGGCGAAGCCCGACGGGTACAGCGCGCTCGCCAAAAGTGTCTACCTGATTGGCTCGATCTACAAATGCGACAAGTGCGAGCACTGGCACCCGGGCAGCAGCGCCACCGCATGGTGCCTGACCCCGGACGGCTTGATGGTCACCAACCACCATGTGTTCGAGAAGGCCGAGGGTGCGTCCTGGGGAGTGTGCAGCGTGGATGGCAAAGTGTTCCGGGTGCTTGAGATCCTGGCGACGAATGCGGCGGAGGATGTGGCGGTGTTCCGGGTGGATGCGACGGATCTAACCCCGCTGGCGTTTGGTGCGGATGCTGAAGTTGGCGACAAGGTATCCATCATCAGCCATCCGGATCACCGGTGTTTTTTCCGCTCGACCGGGGAAGTGGCGCGTTACGTGCGAGCGCCGGAACACAGTCCTGCGAAAGGAACCGTCAGTATGTCGGTGACCGCCGATTTTGCCAAGGGGTCCTCGGGTGGCCCGGTTCTCAATGCGGATGGGGCCGTGGTGGGCATGGTGTCGACCACTCAATCGATCTATTACGGCCCCACGAAGAAGGGTGACAAGGAGCCAGGCCCCCTGCAGATGGTCATCAAGAATTGCGTGCCGCTATCCGCGTTGCGCGAGATCACGACAGGACCAACCACGGCCGCTTTGCCGGAGTGATGTGCGGTGGCTTCAGATAGATCGGCTGCGGCTCGGCGGCTGCCCACGCCGCGCGCGTCGGTTCATCGGCCAGGCACCAGGCGTGCCAGAGCCGCGTGGCGGAGGGGAATTGCTGCGTCACGTGTGCGGCCAGCTCGTCGGGCAAATGAAACCGCGCCGGTTCCTCAAAAGAAACCACCGCCAGTCCCAGCGCCACCGCCGCGGCAACGGCAGCGGCAAGTCCGATGGCCTCGGTGAGGTGCGTCTCCTCCAGCATCCGGCAGGCTGCGATGCGCGCGAGCCAATAGCTGCCGCGCCGCGCATCGCCGATGACGAGACAGCCGGTTTCTCCCGCTGCCGCAGCTAGGGCCAGAATCGACGGCACTGCCACCGCCGGGCACTCGCGGGCCAGCGCCACGCCTTGGGCGGCGGCAATCCCCACCCGGGTGCCGCTGTAGCTACCCGGGCCGCTGCCCACCAACACGCGTGCCAGGGGCCAGGATCCGGCCATTTCCAGCAACTCGGCGAGGGGTGCGAACAAGCCGCCCTGGTGGCTGCGATCACTGGCGAAGGCGCGTTCGATCACGTCTGCGGGTGGCCCGGCGAGGGCCAGCGACGCCTGCGGGGTTGAAGTTTCCAAAATAAGGGTGGACGTTCCGGCCATGGCGGAAGCTAGGAGGAAACACGCACGACAACAAGGGAAGACGCGCACAAGCAAACAGGAAGATTTCGGCGAAAAAAATTGGGGAAGGCGGGGCGAGCCTGCAGCGTTGTCCCTTCAGGATTCGACCGGTTTCTCGCTGCCACCCGCGCCCATCATCTTTGACCACGCGGCGGCGGCCCCCCCTCTGGGAAAAGTGGGCGCGGCGAGGCCGCCACGCCCTGCCGCAGCGGATTCCGGCCGATTTGAGATTCGGCCTTGCACGCGGCACCGCGAAACGCTTTGTTTCGCGGTGTCCGCTCATCCTCGCGAGTTTCTCCGCTGAGCGCCCGCCGCCCCATGACGTTTCATCGCTCATCCCTTGTCGGCCTTGCCTGCGCCTGCGCGCTGGCCGGGTGCGCCGCGCCCAAGAAGGCGCTGGTCATCGAGCGGGCACCGGTGCCCGCCGTGAAAACCGGGGACGACCCAGCCGCCACCGAAGCGCTTTCCAAACCTGCGCACGACGACGGATTTAGAACAGGCGACTTGCTCGTCTTGCCCAAAGACACGGAATATCGCGCGACCAATCCGAGGCTGCCCACAGTCAACGCGGGTGGCGGCACGGTCATCGTTAATCCACCCAGCGCGCCCAAGCCCAAGCCGCAGGGCAAGCCGGAGGAATAGCCGCAGGGCAAGCCGCAGGAGTTAGCGGCACCGGCCGGGCCGATTTCTGGGCTTTACCGCAGGGGGCTTGGCGGGTATGTCGGTGGCGCGATGCACGGATTTTCATACAAACAAGGTTCGCTTCACTGCGAAGACGTTGATCTCAATGAGTTGGCCGCCACTTACGGCACGCCGCTGTACGTTTATTCGGGCGGCACCATCATCGATCATTTCCGCCGGCTCGATGAGGCGCTCAGCGGGGTGGCGCATGAGATCGCCTATGCGGTCAAGGCCAACTCGAATCTATCCGTGCTGCGTTTGCTTGCAGCGCAGGGGGCGGGTTTTGACATTGTGTCCGGCGGCGAACTGTTCCGGGTGCTCAAGGCCGGGGGCAATCCGGCGCATTGCACCTTCGCCGGGGTGGGCAAGACCCGCGCCGAGATCACCTACGCGCTGCAACAGGGGATCTACTCGTTCAATGTCGAGAGCGAAGAGGAATTGCGCTACCTCAACCAGGTGGCCGGCGAACTCGGCGTGGTCGCCCCGGCGGCCGTGCGCGTCAACCCGAACATCGATGCCAAAACGCACAAATACATTTCCACCGGCAAGAGCGAGAACAAGTTCGGGGTGGACTTTGAGGCGATCCCGGACCTCTACGAGCGGGCCTCCCTGGATCTGCCTAACATCAATCTGCGCGGCCTGCAAATGCACATCGGCTCCCAGCTCACCTCGATTGCCCCGTTCATCGAGGCGGTGGAAAAGGTGACCCCGCTGGTGCGCCAACTCAAGCAACGCCACGGCATCGAGTTTTGGTCGATCGGCGGCGGCATCGGCATCGTCTATCAGGACTCGCTGGAATCCGGCGCGGCGGCGTGGTGGCAGGACCGCCCGGCAGGCGACCAACCGCTCACCATCGAACGCTACGGGATGGAGCTCGTCCCGCGGCTGAAGGATCTGGGCCTCAAGATCTTGCTGGAGCCGGGCCGCTACATTGTGGGCAACGCCGGGGTGCTGCTCACCCGTTGTCTGTATGAGAAAAAGGGCCTCGCCAAGACATTCAAGATTGTCGATGCCGGCATGAACGACCTGATCCGGCCGGCGCTCTACGAGGGGCACCACGACATTGTGCCGCTCATCCAACCCGCCACCGACGCACGGGTGGTGGTGGATGTGGTGGGGCCGATCTGCGAAAGCGGGGACTTTTTCTGTCAGGGCCGGGCGCTGCCGGACTTCCAACCGGGCGATTGCGTCGCCCTCATGTCGGCCGGGGCGTATGGCTTCGCGATGGCGTCCAACTACAATTCGCGGCCGTTGCCGGCCGAGGTGCTGGTGGAGGGCGGCACCTCCAGGCTCGTTAGGCGCCGTCAGGATCTCGATGCCTTGATCGAGGGGGAAGCGTGAGTTCGCCCCTGCCGAGATATATCTATCTGAAGCTGCACCTGTTGGTGGCGCTGCTGGCGACCACTGCGGTGCTCGGGCGGCTCATCAGCCTCTCGGCCACCGGGTTGGTGGTGTGGCGCACCGCGCTGGCGGCCCTTGGCGCGGGTTTGGTGGTGGCGCTGGTGATGCGGCGCAAGCTGTGGCTGCCCTGGCGAACCGCCGCGGCCTTGCTGGGTATCGGGTTGGTCGTGGGCCTGCACTGGATGTGTTTTTTCGGCGCGGTCAAAATTGCCAATATCTCCATCTGTCTGGCTGGCATGGCGACCACATCGTTTTTCACCGCGTTCACCGAGCCGCTGCTGGAACGGCGGCGGGTCAGGCCGCTGGAGGTTTGGCTCGGCGTGCTGATGGTGCTGGGCTTGGTGGCGGTGGCCGGGTTCGAGCCGGGCCGGTTGTTAGGGCTGGGCGTGGCGTTGCTCGGCGCGCTGCTGGCGGCGGTGTTTCCGGTGCTCAACCGGCACATGGTCCGCCAGCGGCAGCAGGACCCGCTGGTGATGGTGGCCTGGGAAATGGTCGGGGCCTGCGCGCTGTGTTTGCTTTGCCTGCGCTCGGTTGACGGCGCGGGGGCGTATGAGGCGCTGGTGCGGCTGCGCGGGTGGGACTGGCTGTGGCTATTATTGTTAGCCTGGGTGTGCACGGTTTTCGCGCATGCCTATCACATCCACCTGTTGCGGCACCTGAGCGCCTACACCGGCAATTTGGCGATCAACTGCGAACCGGTTTACGGCATGCTGGCGGCCGCGCTGGTATTCGGGGAGCACCGCGAGTTGCATCCCGGGTTTTATGTTGGCACCGCCGCCATCCTCACTGCCAACCTGTTGCACCCGTTGATCCTGGGGCGGCTGAGAAGACAGAAGAGCGCTGTCTCCAAGCGCTAGCGTTGTTCCGTCTCTTTGTCGTTGAGTTTCGGCGGGACGAGATAGAGCAGGGTGCCGAAGCGGCTGGGCGGGTTGATGCGGATGCCGGCCAGCGCGCCCTTTTTCATTTCGATGGCAGTGCCGTATGCCCCGAGGCACCACTGGATGATGCGGGAGAAATCCGGTTCGTGACCGACGATGGCCACGCGTTTGAAATCATGGAAGGCGGCGAGCTCGGCCAGAGCGGTTTCCGGCATGCAGCCGCAAGCGAGCCAGCCCTGGAGCACCGGGCCGGGAATGCCGGCACCATGGCAGAATTCCTCGGCGGTTTGCACGGCGCGCTGCAGCGGACTGGTGAGCACGATTTCGGGGGCACCATCGGCGGCTTTGAGGATTCGGCCCGCGCGGCGTGCCTGTTTGCGCCCTTTGTCAACCAGGGCGCGGGCACCATCGCCCTGCGGGTGGCTGTCTTCGGCTTTGCCGTGACGCAATAAAATGAGTTCCATGACGTTGCGGGGAATTACAATGGGTGAGTTGCGGTGGGCGGCTCACATGGTCATGCCGCCATCCACTGCTATCACCTGGCCGGTGATATAACGCGCGGCAGGGCTGGCGAGGAAGGTGACCACGGCGGCGATGTCGGTGGTTTGTCCGAAGCTGGCGAGGGGGATTTTCTGGATCACCGCGTCGCGGATGGCTTGCGGCAGCTCGGCGGTCATGTCGGTGGTGATAAAGCCCGGCGCGACGGCGTTGCAGGTGACGGCGCGCCCTGCGAGTTCGCGTGCCACCGCCTTGGTGAAACCGATGAGCCCGGCCTTGCTGGCGGAGTAGTTGGTTTGGCCGGCATTGCCGATGAGGCCGATGACCGAGGCGATGTTGATGATGCGCGGGTCCTCGGCTTTCATCAGGACGCGCATGAACGCTTTGACGGTGTTGAAGGCCCCCTTGAGGTTGGTATCCAGCACGGTGTCCCAATCTTCCTCTTTCATCCGCATGAGCAAGCCGTCGCGGGTGACCCCGGCATTGTTGACCAGAATGTTCACCGGACCGAGCTCCTCGCCAATGCGCTTGGCCAATTCCTGCACCGCAGCGTGATCCGCCACATCCACCGCGTAGGCCGTGGCGGCACCGGGATACTCGGCATTGATTTCCTCGGCGGCCTTGCCGCAACTCGCCGCGCTGCGGCTGACCACGGCCACTTTGGCCCCTTCGGCGGCCAGCGCGCGGGCGATTTCTTGTCCGATCCCGCGACCACCTCCGGTGACCACCGCTGTCTTGTTGGCAAAGCGTTGCATGAAGGCAGCGTGGCGGGCCGTAGCGGGAGTGTCAATGCCACATCGCGCCGCCAGATGCGCCGCCATCGGCCCGGACCCTGGTTTTTTTGGAATAGAGGTGGCTTTGAAACGCTCGTAGTAATTGCCGATGAGTGAATTTGCGGAATTAGTTGATGCCCATTACCAGGCGCTGTTTCGGTTTGCCATGTCGTTGTCTCGGGACGCGGACCGGGCGGCGGATTTGGTGCAGGAGACGTTTTGCATTTGGGCGGCCAAGGGCGACCAGTTGCGGGACCGCTCGAAGGCGAAGACTTGGCTGTTCACCACCTTGCACCGCGAGTTTCTCGGGCAACGCCGGCGCGCCGAGCGCTTTCCCGAACAGGAACTCGACGAAAAAACCGCCGCCGCTGTGTCCGCCCCGGAAAATGACGCCGACCGCCAGATGGACGCGCAACGCGCCATCGAGCTGTTGGGCTCGCTCGATGAGACCTATCGCGCGCCGGTCAGCTTGTTCTATCTGCAACAGCACAGCTACAAGGAAATCGCGGAAATTTTGGACATTCCCATCGGCACGGTCATGTCACGGCTGTCGCGCGGCAAGGAGATCCTGCGTCGGCAGATGACGACGGCCCCGTCCAGCGTGCCGAAAAACATCCTGTTACTCGAACCGGAGGCATTGCACCATCGCCGTGGATAAGCAACAAGCCCGCTTCATTTTGCGCAGCTTCCGCCCTGACGGCTCGGATGGCTCCGATCCGCAGTTCGCCGAAGCCCTCCTGCTCGCGCACGGCGATGTTGAGTTGGGCCTGTGGCTGGCCAGCGAGCGCAGCTTTGACGCCGCCTTTGCCGCCGCTTTGGCCGAGGTGGAGCTGCCCGCCTGCCTGTGCCACAACATCCTCACCGGCCTCGCCATCGAGCGTGGCGACGTCCCCCAGGCCGCCGATGCGATGGATGCCGCATGGATCGGTGCGCTCGCCTCGATTGAAGCGCCCGCGGCTCTCCGCGGCGAGGTGCTGGCGGCGATGACGAGCACCACCCACACCACCAGTATTGCCAGCAGCAGTCTCCAACGGCCTTGGTGGTGGCGGCGTGCAGCCATTCCGCTGGCTGCGGCGGCCGGCATTGCGCTGGCATTTGCCGTCACTCATCGCGGAGTGGAGCAACCATTCGTGCAGGCAGCGCCGTTGCCGGCGGATGTGGTGGAGACGGGCTTCATCCGCACCTTTGAGTCCCCGCTGTTCAGCTTGGACGAAAAGCGTGACGACCACACCCTGCTCGTCGCACATTTGGAGCAGCACAAGCTCCCCTGTCCCTGCTGTCTGCCGCGCGGCTTGACCAAGATCAAAGGCATCGGCTGCCGTGAACTGACCATCAACGGGAAAATCGGCTCGCTCATTTGCTACGACGATCAGGACAACGGCGTCGTCCATCTGGTGATTTTCCGCCGTCAGGACGTGTGCGGGGATTTTCCGGATCGCGAGGCACCGGCGCTCACCCAACACGGGCGTTGGACCGTGGCATGCTGGGCGCACAACGAGAAAGTGTTCATGCTGTTGGGCAATAGCACCAACGTTGACAAGCTGGCCGAACTGTTCTGAGCCGCCGGCCGGAACCTCAACGAGGGATTGGCGGCTCGCCCGTTAGCCAGGGTGAACCCATGAGTGGATGAATTCCGCTTTCCATTGGCCTCTCATGGTCCTGGGCGATTCGGAGATCGCCCCTCCCTAAAATTCCCACCACTTTGGGTTGCACCGCGCCGCCGCAGGCCTCATCAACAGCGCCGATGACTGGCCGGGAAATTCGTGACGTGCTCGATGCAGCGGGGGTGCTACCCAGCAAACAACTCGGGCAAAATTTTCTCATCGACCCGAACATGGCGCGCTGGATCGTCAGCCAGCTCGATGTCCGCAGCGAGGATGCGATCGTCGAGGTGGGCCCCGGAACAGGTTCGCTCAGCGAGCATCTGGCGGGCAAGGTGCGGCGCTTGATTTTGATAGAATTCGATGCGCGGCTCGCCGAGGTCCTGCGCGAGCGTTACCGCGACGTTCCCGGCGTGGAGGTGCATCACGCGGATGGCGCGAAATTCGATGGTCGGACCTTGTTCAAGCATCGGCCGTTGAAGTTTCTCGGCAACCTCCCATACTCGTCCGGCGGGGCGATTCTTAAGAACCTGCTCAACCGCCCGCATCCCTTTGAGCGGGCCGTCATCATGCTGCAAAAGGAGGTCATCGACCGCCTCGCCGCCAGCCCCGGCACCAAGGACTACGGCGTGCTGTCACTGCGCACCCAGGTGAATTGGCACGTCACGCCGCTGCGCAGCGTGCCGCCCGAGGCGTTTTTTCCGCGGCCGTCCATCGATTCCTGCGTGGCGGTGCTGCGGCCGCGCGGCGACGACTTGCCCGCCTTTGACGCCCGCTTGTTTGACGAACTGATCCGGCGGGGGTTCGCGCAACGCCGCAAGCAACTCAAGAACCAATTGCCAGCGGGGCCCGCCTGGGCACCGCTGGCCGCCAGCCTCGGCGTCGCTCCCAGCGTGCGCGGCGAGGAACTCACCCTGGCACAGTGGATTGAACTCACCCGCGCCTTTGATCCGCACCCGCTCAAGGACACCCCGCAAAACGCCGGTGAAATCTTCGATGTGGTCGATGCCGACGATCAAGTCACCGGCACCGCCACCCGCGGCGAAGTGCATGCGAACCACCTGCTGCATCGCGCCGTGCACGTGTTCGTTTTCAACAAGCGCGGCGACCTGTTGCTCCAACAACGCTCGCGCCTCAAGGATGTGCATCCGGGCCTGTGGGACTCCAGCGTGGCCGGTCACCTCGATGCCGGCGAGGACTACCCCGCCGCCGCCCTCCGCGAACTCGCCGAGGAAATGGGCATCACCGGCGTCAGCCCCACCCAAGTCGCCAGCCTTCCCGCCACGGCAGCCACCGGCTGGGAACAGGTCCGGATCTACCAAGCCCGCCACGACGGTCCGCTGGTTTTCCCCTGTGCCGAGGTGGAGGCCGCCCTGTGGATGCCCATCGCTGAGATCAAGGCCTGGGTCGCCGCCTGCCCTGCCGATTTCGCCGCAGGCTTCCTCGCCTGCTGGCAAACCCTCGCCCTCTAGCCGCTGTCCACACTTGCGCGGCGACCGCTACTGTCGCTTCAACTGTCCGTCCAACACGTCAAGCGTGACCCGGATGGAAATTTCCAACGAGTCCGCCGAGAGAAGGCTGCGGCTGTCGGCCGGGGTGTGCCACCAGTGCCGGTTGCTGAAATCCCCGATGATGTCCACCATCGGAATCCCGGCCCGCACCAGCGGCGTATGGTCGTCGATGATGGCTCCCTGCGCCACGTCGAAGTGCTTGCCCGCGCCTTCCTTCTTGGCCGCCGCCAACACCGCATCGCGCAAGGAGTCGGGGGTGTCCGACGGCAGGCGGATCGCCAGATCCTTGTGGCCGACCATGTCCAGCAAGACGCCGAAAGCCGGCTTGGCCGCCGCCTCCGGCCAGGCACTGGCATAGTGGCGGCTGCCGTACAACCCATCGAAGGCAGTGATGTTTTCCTCCAGCGCCTCCTCGCCATCGAAAAACACCAACTCCATCTGCTTGGCCAGTTGCGGGCTGTCCTGCGCCAGCACCCGGGCGATTTCCAGCATCGCCCCGCAGGCCGACGCCGCATCATCCGCCCCGAGAAACACCTCGTGCTTGAACAACTTCGAGTCCATGTGCGCACACAGCAGGCCCTTGACCGGACGTTGCCACGCATCGGCGTCTCCGTCCGCAAAGCGCGCCCGCAGGTTCTCAAATTTCATCATCCCCAAGGTCGTGCTGCGCTCAAAGGGCTGCCCGACACTCACCCACCCGGCGGCTTGCAGTTGCGAGCGCAAGCGTTCGCGTACCGCCTGCAAGGCGTTGGAGCCCGGCGGCCGCGGTCCCAGCGCCAGGATTGCCTCGGTTTGCGCCAGAGCCGCCTGCCCATGCCGCGACCCGTGCGGAGCACTCCACCACCAATACCCGCCGCCGCCGAGAGCAGCGGCACCTATCCCCAACAACAACAAACGGGCGCGCATGGCCGGAGACTGCTCCATTGCGCCAATCGTGGAAAGAACCATCTTGGAAACCCAGACGCAAATGAAACCTGAATTTTCGCTTTCCGCAGGCCGAAATTCATCTATGCTCCGTGGCATGACCCTGCGGTTTATTTCCCCTTTGCTGTGCGGCGCGGCCGGCGTGTTCCTCGTTGCTTGCAGCCCGCCCAACGAGATGCCGCTGATGGCTGGCAACAACCAACAGGCCGCCGATGAGGGCGATTCGCTCTACCAGCAGGCGAAACAAGCCGATACCTCAGGCAATACCAAGCGCGCCATCAAACTCTACGATCAGGTCGCCACCCGCTACCCTTTCGCCACCTCCGCGCCACAAGCCCGCTTCCGCCAAGCCGAATTGCTCGAACACAACGGCAAGACCGCCGACGCGTTCGATGCCTATCAAAAATTTCTGACCCGCTTCCAAGCCAGCAACCTCTACGCCACCGCCCTCGCCAGCCAGGCCAAAATCGCCGAGGACGCCGCGGCCGGCAAGATCACGCGAAACTTCCTCGGCATCCACTCGAAGCTCGGCGTCGACAAGCTCGTGGAAATGCTCGGCCAAGTCCGCGACAACGCCCCCAAAACCCCCACCGCCGCCCATGCCCAGTTTACCATCGGCGAGCTCTATCAAAAAGACGGCAAGCCCGCCAAAGCCATCGATGCCTTTCGCCAGATCGTGCGCGACCAACCCGATAGCAGCGAGGCACCCGAAGCCCTGTTTCGCGTCGGCGTGGTTCTCACCGAAGACGCCGACCACGGCAACCGCAACCAAGCCACGCTGGATCTGGCGCGCGAGGCATTCAACGACTACCTGACGCAGTACCCCTCGCATTCGCGCAACGCGGAAGCCCGCAAACTGCTCGCCAATCTCGGCTCCCGCGAGCTCCAAGGGTCCTTCGATATCGCCGAATATTATTACAAAATCCACCAGTTCGAATCCGCCAAAGTCTATTACCGTGATGTTTTGAAACGTGCGCCATCCGGCCACCTCCACGATGCCTCCCGCGCCCGCCTCAAAGAACTCGGCGAGTGACGCCGCCGTCACGCCACCCCCGCCGCATGAAGCCGCTCCTCCTGCTCTGCCCGCTGCTGTTACTGCTCACCTCCTGCGCCGGCTACCACCTCGGCAACGCCAAGCCGGCCGCCTTGGCCAAGGTCAAGTCCATCGCGGTGCCGATGTTCGCCAACGACACCCAGCACCCGCGCGCTGAAGCCCTCGCCACCTCCGCCGTCTCCTGCGCCTTCAGCCAGGACGGCACTTTCCGCCTCACCAGCAGCGGGCGCGCTGATGCCATCCTCGAGGGCCGCGTCAAATCCATCAGCTACTCCGCCATCCGCGGCCGTCGCCTCGATACCCTCCACCCCGACGAACTCACCAACACCGTCACCCTCGTGTGGGCCCTCAGGGATGCCAGAAATCCGCTCCACACCCTTGCCACCGGCTCCTCCGCAGGCACCAGCCAACTTTTCGTCGACCCCAATCTCCAAACCGCACGCAACAACGCCTTGCCCGACGCCCTCGAACGCGCCGCCGATGCTCTCGTGGCGCGCCTCACCTGCGGCTTCTGACATCCCGCCGCGAATCGGCTTGAAGTCATACCTTGCGGTCGGTATAATCCCCGCATGAATCAGCGCAAAAAACAACCCCTGCTCACTCGCGCCGCGCTTCTGGACGCCGCGGGTGAGGAATTTTCCCGCACCGGTTATGTCGGCACGGGGCTGGGCAGCGTGACCCTCCGTGCCGGGGTGACCAAGGGTGGATTATTTCATCATTTTCCGGACAAGCGGAGTTTGGCGCAGGCGTGGATCGCCGAGCGACTGGCCCCGGCCATCGCAGCCCTGTGGCACATCCCGTTGGAGCAGGCCGCCACGCTGGATGTTCTCAAGCAATTGTGCCGGCAGCGATTCAGCGAGTTGGCACCCGGCGATGCCACCTCCGCGCTGAGTGCCCTCACTGCGGAAAGCCGCGGATCCGACGGTCTGTTAGTAGCGGGACTGGAGGAGATCTTTGAGGCCTGGCGTGGCGCGCTCGGTGATTTTTTGGAGCGCGGCAAGAGTGCGGGAGGAATTCATCGCTCGATCAAGCCCGCGGCGGAGGCCGCCTTTTTGGTCGCACTCATCGTCGGGGTGGCCGTCACCGCCAACTCGCCGCACAATGCGGCAACCCGCCGCGCCTGCCTGAGTTCGTTGGAAGATTACCTCGAGACCCTGCGCAGCCAGGCAACCTGAACGAGGGGGGGAATATTTTTTTTACGGTTAGCTGCTATCTCATCGCCAAATCGGCCGGGGTATGCAATCACTCCGGCGCACACCCCCATTTTCCCCCCACCTCCATGGCGCAAAAACGATCCGGCTTTTACCACACGATCGAGTACATCGGCCCGCGCCCACAGAAACCCAAGCGCCAGAATTTTTTTGGTGGCTGGGTGATACTCGTGATTGCAGCGGCCATCACCTTCTGGTTTGGGCGTCCCTTGCTGCCGTTCCTGCGAGCGGCGCAAAGCGGTGCCTCGCTGGAACAGACCCACTTGTTGATGGCCACCCTCGAGCGTTCCGGCACCTTTGGCGAGCGCCTTGCTGCCGCTGCGCTCGCCCACTCGCTCAAACCCATCAGCTACGAGCCCGCCTACTACACCATCCCCTATCCGAATGGCGACGTGCCCTCCACCAAAGGTAAGGCCGAAGACGTCATCATCCGCTGCTACCGCCAGTTGGGCATCGACTTGCAGGTGGAGGTCCACGAGGACATGGAGAAAAACTTCAAGCATTATCCGCAGATCTTCCCCGGGGTGACCGCTCCGGACAAGAACATGGATCACCGCCGCACTTTCAACCTGCAATGCTTTTTCAGCCGCAAGGGGACCGAGCTGACCCGCAGCCGCAATGCCGCCGATTACCAACCCGGCGATATCGTGGTGTGGGCACTGGTGGGCAATCACTCGGCCGAGGCCCATATCGGCATCGTGGTGCCCGGACCTGATGGCAATACCGCCCAACCGTGGGTCGTTCACCATCTCGACTCCAACGTCAAGTGGGAGAACGCTCTCTTCGACTACCAAATTCTCGGCCACTACCGCTACCCGGCCAAGGGCTGAGGCAGGTGGGGGGGGGGGGGCTTTACCTGT
>CAIVSK010000165.1 GCA_903908495.1 Akkermansiaceae bacterium | reverse complement strand
TTCGCGCTGTCGTTCATCGTGCTGGTTTCCGCCTTCTCGATGATGGCCGTCATGTTCACCGTCACCATCCAGAAACGCCGCGAAATCGGCGTGATGAAAGCCCTCGGCGCCGCCCCCGGTCAAATCGTGAGGGTGTTCCTCTATCAAGGAATGATTCTCGGCATACTGGGAGCGGTCCTCGGCGTGGTGCTCGGCCGGGTCGTCATCCTGTTTCGTGGGGAAATCCAGGGCGCTGCCCGCGTGCTGGGCTTCGATCCGTTTTCCGCGTCGTTCACCGGCTTCGGCAAACTTCCCGCGTATAACAATCCGCTCGAACAAGCCGTCATCGCGGTGATGGCCTTCATCCTGTGTTCGCTGGCGGCCTTGGTGCCGGCGTTTTTCGCCGCCCGCAGCGATGCCGCCAAATCCCTCCGCAACCTCTGAATCATGGACATCTGGATCATCCGCAACGGCGAAAAGGTCGGCCCCATTCATGATTATGAGGCCCGCCGCAAGATCGAGTCCGGCGAATTGACCCGCGACACCCCCGCCTGGCATGAGGGGCTCGACGCTTGGCGGCCGCTGGGCGAAATCGCCATCTTCAAGGACGAATTCAACTGGGTCCATCATGACGACTTGGATTCCGGCCCGACCCACGAGGAAGAGGAGGCCGCGCTGCTGGCGGCGGCGACCCCGCCGCCGTTGCCCATCGGGCCGGTGCTGTGGCGGCGGTTCTGGGCGCGCTGGCTCGACATCCATGTTTATGTCGCCGTGTGGTGGTTGAGCATGTGGGTATCCGGTCGCCAAATCGAAGCCGTGCTCAACAACATCTGGATCATGGTGGTCCAACTGGTGCCATGGTTCATCGTGGAGTCGATCCTGATCCACCGCTTCGGCACCACGCCGGGCAAGTGGTTGTTAGGTCTGCGGGTGGCCAACACCAACGGCACGCCGCTGAGTCTCGCCGCCGCCACCCTGCGCTCGTTCCGCGTTTTGGTGGGTGGCGTTGGTTTTGGCTTCAGCCTGCTTGCGCTGTTTTGCCAGACGCTGAGCTATTTCACCGCCAAGCGGCTCGGCAATGCGCTGTGGGATCATGCGGGTGGTCACCGGGTCCAATCCCGGCCGCTGGTGGCTTGGCGCATCATTGTGGCGGTGTGTGTTTTTCTCGCTGCCCTGCAACTACAGATGGCCGTCATCGCCCCATACGTCCTGAAGAACGCTGCCGAGGCCTTTCCCTTTCTGAAAGAAGAATTGGAGAAAACCCCGCCCTGGCACCTGCCGCAGCGCTAGCAACAAGCGGGGTGAGCTCCGGCCGCGATGAGCGGAACTTCATCTTGCGCCCACCACGATGCGCCCCCGCAGGCGGATATCGGCGGATGATGCCCCGACGAGCAGATCGAAGGCCCCGGGTTCCACCACAAAGGCGTGGCTCTTGACGTCGAAGAACGCGAGCTTGTCGCCCGGTACGGTGAAGGTGACGGTCTGCTTCTCGCCTGGCTTGAGGTGGATTCTATCAAAGCCGCGGAGTTCCTCGGCCGCGCGTTTCACGCTGCATTCCACAGCGTGGACATAGAGTTGGACGACCTCGTCGCCGGCGCGGGTGCCGGTGTTCTCGACTTCCACGCTTGCCGTCAACTTGCCGTCGGCAGGCATCTGCCCGGGTGTGACCTGCAGGTTGGAGTATTTGAAGGTGGAATAACTCAGGCCGTGCCCGAACGCGAACAGCGGCGCGCCGTTCAGATACATGTAGGTAGAGCCCTTGGAGATGTCATATTCATCCAAGGGCGGAACCTGGGCGTCGGACGCATAAACCGTGTGCGGCAGGCGCCCGGCAGGGTTGGTATCGCCAAACAGCACGTCGGCGATGGCATGACCGCCTTCTTCGCCAGGCCACCAGGCTTGCAGCAGCGCGGGCAGGTTCGCCTTGAGCCACGGCACGCACAGCGGGCCGGCGCTCATCTCGACGACGACGGTGTGCGGATTGGCGGCCGCGACGGCCTCGACGAGTTGCTCCTGATTGCCGGGCAGGGCTAACGAATGGCGGTCGCGGCCTTCCTGTTCAATCGCCGCCGTGGTGCCCACAAACACGATGGCCACATCGGCTTGGCGGGCGGTTTCCACCGCCATGCGCAATTCGGCGGCCGCCGCCTCATCGTCTTTTGCAGCCGGTTTATCGGCCACAAATCCACCGCGGGCATAGAGAATTTCGGTACCGGTAGCGGCGCGGTCCTTGATGCCTTGCAAGGCAGTGACGGTTGTATCGGCCTTGCCGTTGTAGTTGTTAGTCTCGAGATGGTCGGCCAGCGGCCCGATGACGGCAATGCGCTTGAGCTTGGCGCGGTCGAGCGGCAGGAAGCCGGCACGGTTCTCTAGCAGGACGATCGATTGCCGGGCCGCTTCGAGCGCAACGGCGCGGTGATGCGGGCTGCAAATGACGGCCGGAGAGATCTTGCTGTACGGGACCAGATCGTGCGGATCGAACTCGCCGAGGCGCATGCGCACCCGCAGGACGCGGGCCAGGGCGTCATTGAGGCGTGCTTCGGTGAGTTTGCCGGCTCGCACCGCCGCCGGAATGTTGGCCTCGTATTCCTTGTCGGAGAAATCGCAACCCGCCATGATGGATTGGGCGACGGCATCCACATAACTCATTTTTCCGGCCGAGTGGCCTTGCACCAGAGTCGCCACGCCGCCGAGGTCGGAAACCACGAACCCGTCATGCTGCCAATCGCCCTTGAGCACGTCGGTGAGGAGCCAGCGGTTGATGTTGTTAGGCGTGCCATTGATGGCATTGTAGGAGGCCATCACTGATGCGGCATGGCCTTCGACAATGGCATCGCGGAAGTGCGGCAGCCAATATTCGCGCAGCCAGCGCTCCGGGACCGTGGCGTTGAGCGATTGGCGGTCGGTCTCCACATTGTTGACGGCGTAGTGCTTGAGGGTGGCCGCCAGCTTGAGATAGTGCGGATCGTCGCCCTGCAGTCCCTTCACATAGGCCACGGCCATCCGGCCGGTTAGGAATGGATCCTCGCCCCACGCCTCATGATTGCGGCCCCAGTAGGGATTGCGGCCGATGTTGATGACCGGGGCACGATAGATGAGTCCCTTGTGCTCGCCGCGAGAGGCCGGATCGCTCTTCCAGCCGTTGTAGATGGCGCGCGCCTCATCGGAGAGCACGTTGGCAACCTCATGCACGAGGCGGGTGTTCCAGGTCGCCGACATCCCCAGGCAAATCGGAAACAGCGTGGTCGGGCGATCCCATTTGACGCCGTTGAGGCATTGGTTCCATTGGTCCGCCCGAATGTTGAAGCGTTCCACAGTGGGGCCCCTGTGGTTCAACAAGATGGCCTTTTCCTCCAGCGTCAGGCGCGCGATCAAATCGGCCACCCGCGCGTCCACCGCTTGCGCCGGATCCAGATAGAGCGGAACATCGGCCGCCAGGCAGGCGCTGCCGCCCATGCTGACGGCGAGAAGAAACCCCATGGGAAGGGATGCTCCGACCAGCCGGTGGACGGCATCGGCACCCGTCCAATAGACGCGGCCAACGATCGCGGGAATTCCGCGAGCATTCCCTCCACTCTCGGCGGCACTATTTCTGCGATGCTCAGTCATGACCGGATTCCTAGTCGGCCGCCGGGGACCCACCAAGCGAAAAATGCGAATCGTAAAATATGCGCCACGGCGTGTGGTGAGGGGATGCGGTGGCAAGCGCAGCGCGACACCACTTTGGCGCGGGCATCCTGCTGCGCCAGCCGGGACGTCACCGGAGCGGCAGTTTGTGCCCCTCGGCATCGACCCTGACGAAAGTCACGGCGGTGGAGAATATCGGGCCGGGGCGTGCTTGGCGGTCCCACACCTTGACGGCGTAGGTGACGCTGGTGCAGCCTTCGCGGGTGAGTTCGCACTGGATGGTTAGGATGGTGCCCTCCCGCACGCTGTGGTGGAACTCGACGGTGTCCATGGCCACGGTGACGAACTGGCAGTGGGGATACTCGAGGCTCGCGGCGATCCATGAGGCTTCGTCGATCCAAGCCAGCAGGCGACCGCCAAACAGGAAGCCGTACTGATTGAGGTCGCCGGGCAGGACGAGGCGGTGGTTCTCCATGGCCGGTTTTACCAGCGGCGGCGTTTGGGTTCCCGATACAGACTGGCATCAAGCGACCACGCGCCTGCGCCTGTGAGCAACAGCACCAGCCCGGGAATCAAATACAACACGGCCAGTTCCTTGCCGCTGGCCGGCAGGGTGAACCAGGCGCTGGCGGTGTTGACCTCGAAGGCGGCCACCACCATCGTGAAGCACAACACGAAGGCCGCCGGGCGGGTCATCAGGCCGAGCACCAGCAACAGCGCGGCAACCACCTCCGCGCACAGCGTCGCCACCAGACTGACTTGCGGTGACATGAAGTATAGCGGGAAAAAATCCGGCACGTGCCAAGTGGCCTTGAGGGAGGCGAAGTTCTGGAGTTTCGGGAGGCCGTGGCCCGCCAGCATCATGAGGCCGCTGGCGATCCGCAGCACGGCCAAGCCGGTGGATGCCTCCGCCTCGCGGGTGCCACAATCAAACAGGAAGCGCTTCAGGGGGGAGTCGGTGGTTTTCACTTGGGGGCAATGGTAATTCGCTTGAGGCGGTCATCGCCGTCCGGGGAATGGGAGAGCACGTCGGGGCTATCGACCAGCACATTGTGCACCAAGCGCCGGTAGTAGGCGTTGAGCGGGCGCATTTGATACGCCTTGCCGGTGGTTTTCACCCGCTCGGCGATGCTGCGCACCTCCTCGTGGAGTTGGTCCTCTTGGATCGAGCGGAAATGCTCGCAATCCACCTTGATCCGCTCCGCTTTGGGAAAATGCCGCCGCAGAATCCGGTTGACCAGGTATTGCAGGTCGTCCAAGCGGTCACCGTCACTGCCGATCAGCGCGGTGCTCTCCCCGGTGTGAATTTGCAGGCAGGGACCGTCGCCAGTCTCCTGGACCTCGATGGTTGCTGTGAATCCAAGATGCCCGAGCATCGTATCCAAAATTTTATGGGCCGCTTCCACCGCTGTCATGCGCGAATGATAACCTGATCGGGCCGCCGGTCAATCCTTGCGTGATTCCGCGCCGGCTCCCGCCCTTGAAAATCCTCATTCAGGCACTCGCCAAACAGGTGCGAGTCTGTCAAATTGTCCGTCCCCCCATGGCCTCCAGCACCGTCACCGCCGCACAATTCGGAAATCTGCCCGATGGACGTGAAGTCAAAATCTTCACCCTCACCAACTCCAACGGCCTGCAGGCCCGCGTCACCGAGTACGGCGCGATCCTCGTGTCGATGGCCACGCCCGACCGCCACGGCAGCGTGGCCGACCTTACCCACGGCTTCGACACCTTGGCCGGCTGGCTGGCCAACGGCCCGTACTTCGGTGCCACCATCGGGCGCTGCGGCAACCGCATCAAGGGCGGAAAGTTTTCGCTTGAGGGCAAGGAGTACAGCCTGGCCACCAACAACACGCCCGGCGGCATTCCCTGCCACCTGCATGGCGGCGACGTCGGTTTTGACAAAGTGCTGTGGGCGGGAACGATCGTGGGCGATCACGCCGTCGAGCTGGTTTACCGGTCCAGGGACGGCGAGGAAGGCTACCCCGGCAACCTCAGCGTCAAGGTCACCTATACCCTCACCGATGACGACGAACTCATCTGGCAGGCAGAGGCCACCACCGATGCGCCCACCCCCGTCAATCTGGTTCATCACACGTATTGGAACCTTTCCGGCGACCCCACCACCCTCATCCTCGATCACGAACTCATGCTCGCCGCCGCACAGTACCTGCCGACCGATGCGGGCCTCATTCCCACCGGCGCCCTCGCCCCGGTGGCTGGCACGCCGATGGATTTCACCAGCCCGCACACCATCGGCGAGCGCATCGAGACGGAGTTTGAGGCACTCGAATTCGGCGCCGGCTACGACCACTGCTGGGTCCTGCCAGATGAAGCCGGCCTGCGTCTGGCCGCCCGCGTCCGCGATCCCAAATCCGGCCGGGTGATGGAGGTTCTAACCGACCAACCGGCCATCCAGTTTTATGCCGCCAATTTCCTCGATGGCGTCACCCCCGGCAAGCACGGCATCGCGTATGCCCGCCGCTCCGCCCTGTGCCTGGAAACCGAGGGCTTCCCGGATGGTCCCAACCAACCCGCGTTTCCCACCGTCGTGCTGCACCCCGGCCAAACCTACCGGCACACCCTGGTCCACCGGTTCGCGGTCGGGTGAGCAGGAGGGTTGGGCACCTTGCCCGTCATGGACGACGGGCGTCCAGCTATTTTTTCACCAGGGCGGCGGCGTAAAACCCGTCGAAGCCGGAGGCGGCCGGCGAAACCGGGCGCTCTTCCAGCAAGGTGAACCCGCCCTTGGCCAACAAGCCATCCACAGCGGCACGGTTTTCCGAGGGCAGAATCGAACAAGTCGCATACACCAGACGTCCCCCCGGCTTGAGCATTGCCGGGTATTTATCCAAGAGATCCGCCTGAATTCCACGCAAACGCTCGAGCTGGGCGGGTTTGAGACGCCATTTGAGGTCGGGCTGGCGCTTGAGAGTGCCGAGGCCGGAGCAGGGTGCGTCGATGAGCAAACGATCGGCCACCTCGGCAAAATCCGCAGCGACGGCGGCGGTGATGGGCTTGGATTTGACGCAGGTGGCAGCGGCGCGTTTGGCGCGGCGCTCCAGCTCGACGAGTTTTTTGGCATCCACATCCATGCCGAAGACGCGGCCGGTGTTGCCCATCAGCGCGGCCAGATGCAACGATTTGCCGCCGGCGCCGGAGCAGGCGTCGATGATGCGCTCGCCGGGTTGTGGATCGAGCAAGGGGGCAATCATCTGCGAGCCGGCGTCCTGGATCTCCACGCGGCCATCGAGGCGCATCGCCTTGGGCAGCGATTTGCCGGGGGCCAGCACCAAGGCGTCGGGCAGCCCGGCGACGACGTCGGCCGCGATGTTGGCCGCTGCCAGCCAGGCGATGATTTCCTCGCGGGTGGCCTTGAGCGTGTTGACCCGCAGGAAAACCGCGGCCCGCTGGTTGAGGGCGGCGAGTTCGGCGTCCCACGCCGGGCCGAGTTCCGCCTCGCCCAAGGCATCGAGCCAGTCCGGGATTGATTCGCGAACGGCCCGCGGCTGGGCGGCCACCTCATCCTCGCGAGTGACCATGTCTGCGGGAGTTGCGCCCTTGTAGGCCCACCACTCCGGCAGCTCAAACCCCATCCGCACCCACTGCGCGGCACACAGCGCGGTGGTCTCCTCGCTATCGGCCAAAAAGGCGAGCACCCGCCGCCAGCGGGCCACTTCAAACACCGTTTCGGCGATGAAACTGCGGTCCCGCTTGCCCCACTTCGGGTTTTCCTCAAACGCCTCGGCCAAGGCATGATCGAGCACGCGATGCTCGCGAAACACGGACTTGGCAATGGCAGAAGCGGCTTCTGCGAGGAGGCGGTGCATTTTCATGGACGCGGAGCATTACCCACATCAACCGCCTTGGCAAATCAAACGATTTCTGGATCCTGGAAAGACGGAGTGACTCCAGTCTTTGTCCTTGCTAACAATTCTGGTTGTGGCCATGAATCCGGCGATGAAAATTCCCCTGATGTGTGGCTGGGCAGCGTTGTTGTTGATGCAGCCGCTTACGGCCGAGGTGGTCATTAATGAGATCATGTATCATCCGGCGTCGGAGAACATCGCGGAGGAATATATCGAACTCTCCAATACCGGCCCCGCCACGGCGGACGTCTCCGGCTGGGCGTTTACCAGCGGAATCACTTTCACCCTGCCGGCCGGCAGCACCATCGCTGCGGGTGGCCGCCTGGTGGTGGCGGCCGATGCCGCTGCCTTCGCCGCCAAATACCCCGGGGTCACCCCTGTGGTGGCAGGCTGGACCGGCAGGCTGTCCAACAGCGCCAACAAAATCACGTTGGTGGATGCAAGCGGGGCGAAAATGAACGAGGTCGCCTACTCGGACGACGGCGATTGGGGGATCCGCCGCAAGGATTGGTGGAGCGATTTCGGCCACAAGGGGGTCGCTTGGGACAGCGGCGCGGACGGCGCCAATTCGTCGCCTCCTTTCAGCAATGCCGCGGCCGATGTGCTGGGAAAAAGCCGCTCGCTGGAACTCGTCAATGAAGCATTCGACAATTCCACCGGCCAGAACTGGCTGGCCAGCCTGACCGTCAATGGCACGCCCGGTACGGTCAACTCGGTGGCGGCGGCGGATATCGCGCCGGTCATCCGTGACGTCACCCACTTCCCGGCCATCCCGAGATCGTCCGATCCGGTCTACGTCACCGCCCGGGTGACCGATGACCACGGCCTGACCCCCACCGTGAGCGTGAATTGGCGGGTCGATGGCGGGTCGGCATTCACCAGCGTGGCGATGGTCGATGACGGCTTGCATGGCGACACCCTGGCGGCTGACGGCATCTTCGGCGTCGCACTGCCGGTGCAACCCAATGGCACCATCATCGAGTTCTATATCGCTGCCAGCGACGGCACCCATTCGCGCAGCTGGCCGGCTCCGGTGTGCGGCGATGACGCCGCGCTGACCCGCCAACAAACCGCCAACTGCCTCTATCAGGTGGACGACACGCCGTATGCGGGTGCACAGCCTATCTATCGGATAGTCATGAAGGCGGCGGACAAAACGGAGCTGGCATTCATCAACTCGGGTGGCACCGGCGGCGCCCATCCCTATGCATTTTATAGCGGTGAATCCAACGACCAGACATTCAGCCATGCCCGATTCAACGCGAGTTTCGTCAGCGTGGACGGCACCGGCACCGAACTGCGCTACCGGGCGGGCATCCGCAACCGCGGCAACGGATCGCGCTCAAAACAGCCGCAGGGCCTCAACGTGGTGTTTCCCAACGAGGACCCGTGGCAGGGCGCCACCCAATACAACCTCAACACCCAATACACTCCCTATCAGATATTTGGGGCGGTGCTCTTCGCCAAGGCCGGGGTGCCGGCACCGCAATCGCGGGCGGTGCAACTGCGTTGGAATGCCGCCAACCCGGTGGCGGCTGGCGGTTCGCCGTCGTATGGGTTCTATGCTTGCAACGAGGCGTGGGACTCGGACCTCGCCGACCACCGGTTCCCCACCGACGGCTCCGGCAACCTCTATCGCGGCGTCCGCATGTTCGAAGGCGCCACTGCCGGCGGCACCTCGCTGCCCAACGGCGGGGACTTTTCAAAAATCGTGCCCGGTGCCGCTGAAACCCAGTCCTTGGTCCAGCTATATAAAATCAACTATAACAAAAAGACCAATACCGCGGAGGACGTCTGGACCGACCTGATCGGGCTGACCGCCGCCCTCGCCAAGGGCCACAGCAGTGCCTTGTATACCGATCCGGTGACCTACGATGCCGACTACGTGACCGCCGTGCGAGCGGTGGTCGATGTGGACGAGTGGATGCGCTGGTTCGCCGTCAACACCTTGGTGGACAATTGCGAAACCAACCTGTCCAACGGCGACGGCGACGATTTCCATTTCTACTTCGGCATCAACGATCCGCGCTGCAAGCTCATGCCTTATGACCTCGACACCATCATTGGTGGAGGCGACACGGCCAGCTCCACCAGCGCAAGCTTGTTCCGGATGATCAACCGCGGCACCGGCAGCACCGCGCCCACGCCGATGAATGCCTTCATGAAACATCCGCAGTTCGCCCCGATCTACTATGCGGCGCTCAAAACATTGCTAGATGATACTTTCAAGCCGGCGAATTTCAACTCGATGGCCCAGCAATCCCTGGCCAGCGTGGTCAGCCAGACGGTCATCGACGGGATGAAGACCTACAACACCGCACGCACCACCTACATCGCGAGCCAGCTGCCACTCACCATCTCGGTGACCACGTTTCCGACGGCGGTCAGCGGCTATCCGAAAACCACCACCGCCACCACCACCCTCGGCGGCACTGCCAACGCGATCACCACCCGCGCGGTGAAAGTCAATGGAGTGGCTGCCAGCTGGACGGCATGGAGCGCGACGTGGAGCGCGACAAGCGTGGCCTTGAAGCCGGGCATCAACCGCGTGCTGATCCAAGCCTTCGATGCCGCCTCTATCGAAACCGAGCGTTCGGTGTTTGACGTCTGGTATGACGACTCGAGCGTGGCCACCGCGTCCGGCACCCTGGCAGCCAACACCACCTGGACCGCAGCCGGCGGACCGTATTCGGTGACCGCCAGCCTCATCATCCCCACCGGCGTGACCCTCACCATTGAGCCCGGCACCACCGTCTATCTCGGCTCTGCGGTGAATCTCACAGTGAACAACGGCGGCCGGATCGTGGCTAACGGCACCGACACCGCGCCGATCCGCTTTTCCCGCATTCCCGGCACCGCCACCAGTTGGGGTGGCATTGATATCAGCGGTTCAACCACCGGCAGTTCCCCTCTCACGGAGATTCGGCACGCCCATATCGAGTTCAACGGTTCCACGGCGATCCACGCGCAATCCGGCGGCGAGGTGGAATTGGAAGGGATCACCTTCGGCAACACCGCAGTCCAATACATCTCGCTGGATGCGGCCTCGTTCCTGATCTATGACTGTGTATTTCCAACCTGCACCGCGGCCTTCGAGTCCATGCACGGCACCGCCGGCATCAAGACGGGTGGCCGCGGCATCGTGCGGCACTGCTTCTACGGCGTGACCAATGGCTACAACGATGTGTTCGACTTCACCGGCGGCCAGCGCCCCGCACCGATCCTGCAAATGATCGATAACGTGTTCATGGGCAGCGGCGATGACATCCTCGACATCGACGGCACCGACGCCTGGATCGAGGGCAACATCTTCCTGCACTGCCACAAGAACGGCGCGCCGGATTCCTCAGCCGCTGTCAGCGGCGGCGACTATGGAGCCGACACCAGCGAAATCACCATCGTCGGGAATATTTTTTATGACGTCGATTCCGCCGTCACCGCGAAGCAGGGGAATTACTATACTTTTGATAACAACACCGTCGTCCATCAGACGAAAACGGGCGGCACCGACATCGAGGGCGGGGTTCTCAACCTGCAGGATGCCATCCCGCTGCCGGTGACCACCTATGCTGCAGGGGTGCTAGCGGAGTCCAACATCATCTACGATTGCGAGCAGTTGCTTAGAAACTACAGCGCTGCCGATACCGTGGTGACACTCAACAATAACCTGATGGGCTTCGCCTGGAGCGGTCCGGGAGCGGGCAATGTTGCCGCGGAGCCATTGTTCCAACATGTGCCGGCGCTGGCGGAAACCACTTTCACCTCCTGGTCCGCAGCGCAGGCGATGAAACAATGGTTCGCTCTCAAAAGCGGATCGCCGGCCCGCGGCACCGGACCCAACGGCCGCGACAAAGGCGGCGCGGTCGCCCGCGGCGTCTGCCTGTCAGCCAACGTGCCGGCCGCGACTGATCTAACAGCCGCAAACATCAGTGTCGGTCCGGTGCCCTCGGCGATACCGACGTGGCCCTCCGGCTACACCCATTACCGCTGGCGCATCGATGGCGGGTCGTGGAGCGCCGCTACCCCCATCGCGTCGCAAAT
>CAIVSK010000164.1 GCA_903908495.1 Akkermansiaceae bacterium | reverse complement strand
GGGCGATTTGTTCGTTAGTGAGTAGCGTTTTCATAATGTTGGCGATTGCGTCGTTTGGTGTTGGTGTGATGGGAGGCGGCATTGCCTCCCACCATTTTTTGGTTCAATTTATTGATCTTGGCTGATTTATTTTCAATTTTAGGTTTATTTATTCAGGGGATGGTTTTTTCCTCGATACCTACGGGCTTTTCCGGCCATCAAGGATTTTAGGAAGCACGCAGAAATAGGTTTTCAGGCCCCAAAGAAACCTCCTGAAGCCGCTACAAAACCTCCTCGATACGAGAATCAACCCCTCTGGCAACTGCAAAGAGAATGGGGGAACCCTCTCCAATGGCAATCCTGAGGCGGCCCCAATCTCCAGCGGGTCGGGCGTTTGCCGCCCCACCGGGACGCAAAAACCCATGCCAGCATGGCTACCTATCTCCGATACCGCCCAGGCACCACCAACCGAATCACCGTCACCAGTGTTAGAGAGGATGTTTGCTCCTACAACACCGACACCCCTGAGGCGCTTTACCGCTTTTGGACTGAAGTAATTGCTGCCCAACCGGACCACGAGCCCGACAAGGAGACCGTGGTGGCGGTGATGATGAACACACGGTTACGCCCCTACGCATGGCATCGAGTAAGTCTCGGCTCGGTTTCCGAATGCACGGCTCAACCCCGCGAGATTTTCAGGCCGGTCATTGCCGCCGGAGCATACGGCTTTGCTCTGATGCATAACCATCCATCGGGGGATCCCAGCCCGAGCCG
The DNA here is from genome assembly GCA_903908495.1 of Akkermansiaceae bacterium. GTDB lineage: Bacteria > Verrucomicrobiota > Verrucomicrobiia > Verrucomicrobiales > Akkermansiaceae > Luteolibacter. The sequence goes on along the minus strand of CAIVSK010000164.1, from coordinate 10,517 downwards.
CGCCGATGAGGCCATAACCCGCCGCATTAGCGAGGCGGCCACACTGCTGCAGATCCGCTTTATTGACCACGTGGTAGTCGGTGAACCGGCACCCGGCCGCAACGCAATTTTCTCATTCCGCGAGGCGGGGCTAGTCGTCTAACTGACATGTCAGAAGTTGAACAATTTGTGCCATGGTCCATTATGCCACTCGCTATGTCTCACCCCGGTCCCGCCCGCTGACGAAGGACGAGAACATCATCCGGGTGGTATTTCGGCAATTTCATAGGTTGCCGATCCTAATGTTGACGCCCTCGCGGGAGGGCAAACGCCCGACCCGTTGGCTGGTCCTGCCGACGGCCGGGGGAAGGCCGGAGGCTACGATTGGGTGACCCGGGAATTGCAGTAGTCGATTTGGGGCAGCAAAAGGTAATCGTAAGCGTGTTTGAGCATCGCCTCGGGGGCTTTTTCGATGCAGTAACCTGTGCTCCGGGCACGTTGCTGAACTGGCCGGTGACGGGCAGCGTGCCAGTCGCCCCCACGCCGCCGGGGGCAACGGTGGTTGGATTGTTAAGATTGTCGTGCCAAGTGCCGGCACCAGCGCCGGTGGTGGTGAGAAGATTGTAGGTCTGAGTCCCCCCGGCGATCAGGGTGGCACCGCCGGTGATGTTCAACTGGCTGGTAGCGGCCAGGGTACCGGTGTTGGCGAGGACGCCGCTGGCGATGCTGAACGAAGCGGCGGTGGCGCTGCCACTGATGGCGACCGCGCCGTTGCTGGCGAGGGTGCCGGCGCTGAGGTAGCCGGAGACCGATGAGCCGGTGTTCAGAGTGGTGGAAGTAGTGGTGAGCGGGGCGGGGCCGGTGAGTGAGCCGCCATTGGATAGATAGGTCGCGATGGTGTCGGCGGCGTTGACGGTGAGGATGCCGGCATTGGTGATCGCGGCGGAGCTGGCGAGGCCGCCGTTGGCATCGACCAGGGTGGCCAGAGCGCCGATGGCGACCGGAGTGTTGGTCGAGGTGCCGGTGAGGTTCAGCACGCCGCCCGTCACATTGAGCGATCCGCCACCGATGGAACCGGAAACAAGTGTGTTGCCAGTGTTGGTGGTGGTGCCGCTGAGCGTGCCGGAAACCGTGGCTCCATCGAGTGCTGCGGTGCCGTTGAAGGTGCCGGCCAGGGTGGCGTTGGCAAATGTTCCGCCGCCGGTTCCGTTGACAGTCAGCGGAGCGGCGAGAGTGCCACCGTTGAAGAGGGTGGGCCCGGTGACCGTGAGCGTGCCGGTGCCACTGACCGTGCCGGCGTTGTTGGTGAGGCTGGCGATGGTTTCCGCGGCGTTGACCGCGAGCGTCCCCGCGTTGGTGAGCGCGGTGGCGGGGGCGAAACCGCCGGTGGCATCGGTCATGGTGGCGCCACTGGCGACTTGGACACTGGTGCTGGCGAGCGAGCCGGTGAGCGTGAGGGTGCCGACGTTGACGGCGGTGGGGCCGGTGAACGGGTTGGCGGCGGTGAGCAGCAGGTTGGCCGCGCCGGTTTTGACCAGGCGACTGGTGCCGGCCAGCGCCGAGTTGACGGTCAGCGTGCCGGTTTGCACGTTGACAGGGGGGCTGGAATTTGGTCCCGTCCAGCCGGCTTCGTACCGAATATGGCAAAACAACCGCGCAACATCCTGAGGCCGGCTGCCATCGGGTGCTGCACCACCAGGAAATTCAACACATGAAAGAAGCCTCCTCCCCGACCCGGCCGACGCCCTTCCCAACGGCCAAGAAATCAACGTCATTGCGAAATTTCGGCTTGGCCGCGCTGGCCAGCATCGCCCTGGTTCTGCCAGCCGCCGCCGTGACCATCGACTGGGTCACGGTCGGCAATGCCGGGAATGCCAACGACACCACCGGCTACGGTGGGGTGGCCTACACCTACAAAATCGCCAGGAACGAGACGACCATCGGGCAATACTGCGAGTTTCTCAACGCGGTGGCGAAATCGGATCCCTATGCGCTCTACAACCCGAACATGGCCAGCGCGACCTACATTGCGGGCATTTCCCGGAGCGGCAGCAATGGGAGTTACTCGTATTCGGTGATAGGCAGCACGGCCGACAAGCCGATCACATACGTGAGTTGGTTTGACGCGGCGCGGTTTTGCAATTGGATGCACAACGGCCAGGGCAGCGGCAGCACGGAGACGGGAGCCTACACGCTCAATGGCGCGATGAGCGGGATTTACACGGTGAGTCCCGGTGCCAAGACCTGGATTCCCAGCGAGAACGAATGGTATAAGGCAGCGTATTACGACCCGACGAAGGGCGGCACGGGCGGCTACTGGCTGTATCCGACGCAGAGCGACAGCCTCAACGGCAACTACATTGGCAATCCCAACTCGGCTAACTACTACTACTTTGGCTTTGCGGGCGCGGCCACAGCATGGAGAATCACCGATGTCGGAGCGTATGGAGCGAATTCGGCCAGCTTCTACGGGACCAACGACCAAGGCGGGAATGTGTGGGAATGGAACGATGCCATCCCTACAGGGGGGTCGCGCGGGATGCGCGGCGGGAGTTGGAACTCCACTGTGGATTCCTTCCTGCGATCCTCGGGCCGCAACAGCAATGACCCGACATGGGAGGGCGATGAGTACGGCTTCCGTGTTGCCGGTGCCCCCCAGCCAACCGCGACTTCGCAGGCGGCTTCCGCGATTACCAGCACGGGAGCCACCTTGAACGGGAGTGTGAATGCCAATGGCGTGAGCACCACCGCGTCGTTCGAGTATGGCCTGACGACCGCTTACGGCACGGTGACGGCGGCGGTACCTGCCACGATCACCGGCAGCACCGCGACCGCGGTGAGCTGCAATCTCAGCGGCTTGCAGCCCGGCACCGCTTATCATTTCCATGTGATTGCCAGCAGTTCTGGGAGCGTAGTCAAAGGCGCGGACGTTGCATTCACCACTCTGAGCAATAACGCGAACCTCGCCTCCATGGCCCTGAATGCCGGCTCCATGGTGCCGGGATTTGCGAAGGGAACGACCACCTATCTCGCCACCGTGCCGTTTGCCACCGCCAGCGTGACGGTCACGCCGGTCACCGACCATCCGACGGCAAGCGTGAAAGTCAACGGCAACACGGTCGTCAGCGGTGCCGCCAGTGCGGCGATCAATCTGCCGGTGGGCAACACCGCGCTTAACACGGTGGTGACGGCGCAGGATGGGGTCACGACGAAAACATATGTCATCACGGTGACCCGCCTGCCGCAGGCATTCGTCTTCAACGCCGCGACCGACGTGCCGGTCACCGCCAACGGGTTTGCCACCGGCGGCTATCCGGCCACGCTGACGCTCAACTACGCGCCGGCGGCGGGAACCGTGCTCACGATGGTCAACAACACCGGGTTGGGCTTCATCGCCGGCACGTTCGCCAATCTGGCCCAAGGCCAACGGGTGACGCTTGCCTATGGCGGCAACAATTATGATTTCGCGGCGAACTATTTCGGTGGCACGGGCAACGATCTGGTGTTGCAATGGGCGGACACCAAGGTGGCGGCTTGGGGTTCCAACAGCTACGGCCAACTCGCTGACACCACCACCATCTCGCGTTTGCTGCCGACGTTGATCGACGCCAGCGGTGTACTGGCGGGCAAGACGGTCGTCGCGGTGGCCGAGGGCTATTTGCACAGTCTCGCCTTGTGCGCCGATGGCACGCTCGCGGCGTGGGGATACAACGTGTTCGGTCAACTTGGTAACGGCAGCGCGGTTCCCAGCAGCGTGCCGATGGCGGTGGACCGGACAGGGGCGCTCGCGGGCAAAACCGTCGTCGCCGTTGCCGCCGGGCCGTTTCATAACCTTGCGCTGTGCGCGGACGGCACGGTGCTAGCGTGGGGAAATAACAACTACGGCCAGCTCGGCGATGGCTCCAGGGTGACGCGGCGGGTGCCGGTGCGGGTGAGTCCGGTTGGCGTGCTGGCTGGCAAGCAGGTGGTAGCCGTGGCAGCGGCGGCTTATTCGAGTTTCGCGCTGTGCGATGACGGTACGGTGGCCGCCTGGGGCTACAATGACGAGGGCGAGTTGGGCAACAGTGGAAGCAGCACCAGTCTAGTGCCAGTCGCGGTGACCACCACCGGAGCCCTCTCTGGCAAACGGGTCTCCGCTCTCGCCGCCGGCCAATATCACACGCTGGCGCTGTGCACTGACGGCACCTTGGTTTCCTGGGGCTATAACAACCGTGGCCAACTCGGTAACAACAGTACCACCAGCAGCTCGCAGCCGGTGGTGATCGGCTCGTTCGGCGCGCTGGCGGGGAAGACCCCGGTGGGCATCGGCGCGGGCGCCTTTCACAGCCTGGCCCGCTGCGCGGATGGCACGGTGGCAGCGTGGGGATCCAACAACCTCGGTCAGTTGGGAGTTGCCGGGACTGTCCCAAGCCCTGTCCCGGTGGCAATCAGCCTGGCCGCAGCGTCCAAAATCGCCGCCGGCGGCAGCCACAGCCTGGCGCGCGGCACCGACGGGACCCTGTTCGCCTGGGGCGACAATGCCGACGGGCAGTTGGGCGATAACAGCACCACCAGCCGCGCGGTTCCGGCCGCCGTGGACTTCGCCGCCATTTCCACCGGGACCCGCGTCATGGGGGTGGCCAGCAGCTCGGCCGCGCGGCACAATCTGGCGTTGGTGGCACTGGCGGTTCCGACCGGGAAGGCCGTGCGGCAAGCCAACGCGGCAATTGCAGCAGCCGCTGCGGGTGACGATCTCCTCAGCGTGGCATTCGGGCTGACCGCCGGCCAATTTCCCCAGCCGCAGCGGGTGGGCGATGATTTCGTTGTTCGTTTCACCCAGCCAGCGGGCGTGGCGGGCATCCGATACGGTGCCGAGTGGACTGCGACGTTGCTGCCCGACAGTTGGCAGGACCTGCCAGACACCGGCACTGACGGCGAGCATCGCTTCGCCATTCCGGCAGCGGGTTTGCCACAGGGTTTCCTTCGGTTGAAGGTGACGCGGGAGTGAGATTGACATGGTGGTTGCAAACCGCCGCCACGCCGGGGGACTGTCCGAGTTCAAGGTTTAGCTTGCCCTCAACAGCTCCGCACTGCACTTCACCCACCCCGCCTAAAGGCTCAACTCAGGACGATTTTCCGGTTTGAGGGGTGCTGACGTGGCGGATTCGTCGGCCGGTATTGGAGCTTTTCCGGCGTTGGCAGCCTTGGAAAAGGGGGGCAGGGTCAGGTCGGTCCCTTCGCTTATGTCAAAATCCGCCATTTCCCTCGTCAAGCTGGCCGCGTTGGCCGCGGTTTCCCTGCTCACTCCGGCGTTTGGGGCGGTGGTATCCGCCTCCTTCGATACCGCCGCCACGGTGCCGGTGACCGCCACCGGTTACACCGCCACTGGCAATACGGTGGAGTTCACGCTGAATTTCGCGCCGACGCCGGGCACGACCCTGACGGTGGTGAAAAACACGGGCAACGGCTTCATCGTCGGGGAGTTTGACAATCTCGCGCAGGGCCAGGCCGTGAATCTGACCTACAATGGCGTTTCCTATCCGTTGGTGGCGAACTATTATGGCGGCACGGGCAACGACCTCACGCTGCAATGGGCGAACGTGCGGCCGTTCGGATGGGGCTACAACACCTACGGCAACCTCGGCGACGGCACCTCCACCGACCAATGGGTGCCGGTGCCGGTCGTGCCGTGCGCGCTGGCGGGCAAAACCATCCTCCAGTTGGTAGCGGGCCGCAACACCGCGCTCACCCTAACCGCCGACGGCGCGTTGGTGGCCTGGGGGGGCAGTCCGGGCAACGGGGCCACCTCGACGACACAGCCGGTCCTGGTGGACCGCAGCGGCGTACTGGCCGGCAAAACTCCCGTGGCAATCGCCACCGGCAGCCTCCACGGCCTCGTGTTGTGCAAGGACGGCACGCTGGCCGCGTGGGGCGACAACACCTACGGCCAACTCGGCAACGGCACCACCACCACCAGCGCGCCCCCGGTGGCCACCACCCTAACCGGCGTGTTGGTCGGGAAGACGCTGGCAGGTTGCCTATGATCTCAAAATCCCCACTCCGGCGGCAATCGCGGTCGCAGCCCCGATGATGGCGGCGCTGCTTGGGCACGAACCTTGCTGGCTGGTCCCGGTTCCATCGTCATCCGGCGGCACCGATGAACATAGCGCTCTGCGGCGCCATGAAACGCCTCATCCCCGAGGTCAGGATCGTTGTCGACATTCGCCGGGTCCATCCCGTGGAATCGTCATGCGCCCGCCGCCGTCGCGGTCTGCTCGGTCTATCCGTGAAGCAACACGCTTTCCGTCGCTGCTGTTGCCCGCTGCTCCGGCTGCCGGTGTTGTTTGTCGATAACGTCGTCACTACTGGCGCCACGCTAAAGGCAGCCCACCTAGCGTTCGGAACGGGCAGTGGCGTCGTCTATGCCGACGCCTCGTCCTATGCGCTGATTCGCGCCCGTCGCATTGGCTGTGTCAATTAGCATGGCAACGGGTTGGAGTCTCGCTCAACTATGCGCCTAACCAACGCCAACTACAGATGAAAAAGCCGACCCTATTGCAAGACCGGCCGTAGCGGCAGCCTGCAATCCCTGTGGCACCCTCGTACCAACACCAAATACCACGAACAACGCCAACACCAACACCAAAATACCATGCCAACCACCACCATCATCCAATCCGCATCGCTCCACTTCCGTGAGGGACCATCCGACAAAGAATACCGTGCCGCGATCGAACCCAATGGCGACGGTTTTGTCGTCAACTTTGCTTATGGCCGGCGCGGCGGCACCCTCAACACCGGAACCAAGACACCAGTTCCGGTGCTTCAGGCCGAGGCCACCAAGGTTTTCGATAAGCTCATCGCCTCCAAAGTCGCCAAGGGCTACCGTCCCATCGCCGATACCAGCACACCCTATCAGCTGACCGGCCAGGAGGGAATCGACACCGGAGTCCGCTGCCAGCTTCTCAACGCCATTGACAAAGCCGAACTGCCCCGCTTGCTCGCCGACAAGCAACATTGCCTTCAGGAAAAGCACGACGGTCGCCGACTCATGGTGCGCAAGCACGATCACGAGATCACCGGCATCAACCGCCGGGGCCTCATCGTCGCCATCCCCGAGCCCATCCGTGCCGCAGTGGCCATGATTCCCGCCGATTGCTTGATCGACGGCGAGGCAGTAGGCGATACGCTCCATGCTTTTGACCTGCTCGAAGTCAATGGCCGCGACCTGCGCCAGCGGCGTTACCTCGACCGTCACACCGGGTTGCACGCGCTGATCCCGCCCAACCATACGGCCCTGCGTTGGGTCTGCACGGCAATCGAGTCTAACGACAAGGTTGAAATGTTTGATAGACTCCGTCTGGCAAACCGCGAGGGAGTCGTCTTCAAGGACGTGGATGCACCGTTCAGCCCAGGTCGCCCCAACTCCGGTGGTTCGCAATTGAAGTTCAAATTCGTCGAATCAGCGTCCTTCGTCGTCACCGGCCACAATGCCAAACGCAGCGTCACGCTGGGACTCTACGACGGCGAGAGCTTGGTCCCTGCCGGCAATGTCACAATCCCCCCAAATTACGCAGTCCCGGAAATGGGGGCCGTGGTTGAGACTGCCTACTTGTATGCCCATAAGCAAAGCGGATCTATCTATCAGCCGGTCTATCTCGGGCCACGAGCGGACATCCCGGAGGCGGAGTGCTGCGTGGACCAACTCAAATACAAATCCGACGGCGAAGTCACAGCCGCAGCCTGATTGTGGCCGGTTATCAGGAGCCTGGACCTCGTACAACGGCTGAATGAGGTCGGCGGCAACGGTCTGCCGATGCCTGGAAGGCATTGAGAAACCTGCCAAAACCTCCGAGACCGCCGTCCGGCAAACTGTATTTGGCAGTTGCAGCTAGGTGGGACATTCTTGCCCCTACAAATTGAGCCAGAATCCGTCTGAACAACTCCTGGTACTCAGCGCCTCAAAACACACGGCCAGCCGGGTCAGTCAAAAACATTGAAAAACTAAAAAACCAGAAACCTCTATTAACCCTGCCGAGACGATTTTTGAAAATATTCCTAGGAGAATCCGCGAAATGTCCAAAGCTTATACTGAAATTGGGGCACAATGTCATCAATTCTCCCATCTGAACCCAAAAACACTCAACACTACACCATGAACATTAGCAATTATTACCACGGCGAGCCTTTCCCCTGCATGACTGAAGAGGAAGCCGTGCTAGAAAGCGACTTAAATCCTGCCCAAATCCAAGCCGGCAAAGATTCTTTGAAAGGAAAGGATCCACGCAAGGTGGTTTCTGGCATTAAAATACGGCTCGGCCTGTGGCCCCGGAATCCCGTCGCCGAATCTGAACTTTACGGATTTGTTAGCGTGATGATCAAAATCCCCTCAGTAGCGTGCAAGTCCAAAGTCCTTCTGGCGCTGGAGAAACTCGGGGTCTTCGAACTGATCCGCCCCGAAACAGCATTCGCTCTGTCCATTAAATGCGTCCGTGCGAACGACCCGAGATGTCTCCAAGCCATCATCCGCTCGATCAAAAGCGAGCACGCTATGCACCAAGATCTGACACAATACCGGGTGCGCGGCGGGGAAACATTAGGCCACCTTGCAGCTCGTTGTGACCATGTTGACATCCTCAGGTCTATCTCGCTCGTAAGTCCGGAAAGTCTGATGTTAGTAACCGACGATATTGCCGACACGATCGCCCACACCGCCTGCAGGTACGGCTCCTCCAAATGCATCGAATTTATTGATAGTACCATCCCCGTCCTGTTCACATTCTCAAACCGTCAAGGAATAACTCCTCGCAACCTGGTGGGTGAAGAGATGATTTAGCGACTGACAGACAAACAAAGCCAAGTTTGTATAAAAGTAGTACTCGTCAAATTTTTTGACCATAACGGCCAGTATCTAAACCCCCGGATTATTCCCGGGGCTTTCGTCGATCTCCCAAAGGCCATTTGCGTTACGGGGGCTTTCCGCACCGGCACCCCAAATCGGATCACCACCACCGGCGCAACAACTCACGACAGCGAACAACTGAATCCATCTGTAATACGGTCACCGCGACCTAAGAAAATTGGCTCCATCCCTTACCCGCAACCCACTGCACCCCGCACAACATGACCCGCCCCACCTTCATCCTTGGAGACATCCACGGCGACTATGCCTCACTGCTGGAGATTCTCAACGAGAAAGAAATCCGTGACGCCGTGGTGATCCACGTCGGCGATGGCCACGAGGGGTTTCCTGAATGCGGCCCACCCGTCCTTGAAACGCTCAATCACGAATTCGCATCGCGTGGCATCGAATATCTGTCGATCCGTGGCAACCATTGCAATCCGACATTCTTTGAAGGGAATCACCTGTTATCGAACCTGAAACTGCTCCCCGACTACACCCGGCTGGAATTGAATGGCGAGACGTGGCTTTTTGTCGGCGGCGCCGTGAGTGTGAACATGATTGACAAAATTCAATGCGGGGAGTGGTGGTCACGGGAGGGCTTCCGGATTGACCCGTCAAAGGCAGGCCCCGCCGATGTGCTGGTCACCCACTCCGGCCCCAGTTGGATCGGCCCGGGCTTTAGCTCCCCACTCATCAAAACTTATGCCCAAGCCGAGGACGAGTTCGGAACCAGTTCGCTGGTCGCCGACCTGAAGGAGGAACGCCGTCAGCACGACCGGCTATTCCGAATGGTAAAACCCCGGACCTGGTATCTGGGGCATTTCCACCAAAAAGCGGAGAAACAAAACGCCGGATGCCGTGTCCGGATTCTCGACTGCGGCGAATTGATTAGGCACTCGCCAGCCTGACAAGCTCCAGATGTTCTCCACGACAGCGACACATGCTGTACCCCCTGTCTGCGGAGTCCGTTAGGCCGGGTCAGCTGACCCGCGACCTGCAGGAATCTATTTGATCGTTGGATAAGCGTTCGTATGCGTGTTTGAGGGCGAGTGCGGGTTCAAGGTCCACGCAAAAGGCGAGTTGATTACTGTTCAACCCGCATTTCGCTATCAGTGCTGCAGCGGGGTATTTATGTACGATTGCATCAATATCGAAATAATGACGGATCGAATTGATGCAATTGTCGAGTTGGTCGGTTGATAGGATAAAGAATGCATGCTGTAGCGCCGCAGCGGGTTCCCGCGACACACAATCGCCGACCTGGCGTGCATTGAGCCGGTCTGCGGCATATTTGAGCGTGAGGACAGGAACAGTTCGCACGCAGAAATTAAGCAATTCTTCGGTCAGTTTCGCTGCGGCGTACTGTACCGCGCCGGCCGGATCCGCGTGTGTGCATGCATCAATTTGCACATGGGTCATGCCCTCCGCGGCAAACCGCAGTGCTTCTCCCGGCATTGCCCGGATCACCGCGTCGAACTGCTCGGCGGTTAGCCATTGGAGTGCGTTCCGCAGTGCCTCGGATGGGGGGGTGTGCGGCGTTTCGCGGTGTGCAACGAACTGCCAAGCGCGAACGGGTTCGGCATGTATCCATGCATCGAGTTGCGCCGCCGTGGCCGTAGGCGGCTGGGGGCGGGAGTCGGCTAGGCAGCCGACG
>CAIVSK010000163.1 GCA_903908495.1 Akkermansiaceae bacterium | reverse complement strand
TGGCTGCACCCCTTCAGTGTGGTTCAACTTCCGGCGCTCAGCAAGCCCGGATCACCCGGTCTGCGATTTTCCCTTATCATGGTTCGCTCCGGCCTTCTTGGCGGCGCTCACGCAGCCTCAGAACTCTCGTGATTATTTCTCTGTCCCCTTGTACGGAACTCCTCGTGATTATTTCTCTGTCCCCTTGTACGATGCGCCTTTCTCCGGGATCAGGCTGACCGGAGCTTGACGGCGGGGTTCGGCAGGGCATGCTGCGGCGCATGCGCATTCTCACCGGTTTACAACCCAGCGGCAAACTTCACATCGGCAATTATTTCGGGGCGATGGAGCCCGCAGTGCGGCTGCAGGATGAGGGCGAGGCGTTCTATTTCATCGCCGATTACCACGCGATGACCTCGATGCGGGATCCGGTTGGATTGCGGGAAAACGTGCGGGAGCTGGCGATTGATTTCCTGGCCTGCGGGCTGGACCCGGCGCGGGCGGTGTTTTTCCGCCAAAGTGCGGTGCCCGAGGTCAATGAACTGGCGTGGATCCTCTCCACCGTGTGCCCGGTGAGCTTGTTGGAAAAATGCCATTCCTACAAGGACAAGGTGGCCAAGGGGATAGCCGCGACCCACGGGCTGTTTGCCTATCCGGTGCTGATGGCGGCGGACATTTTGCTCTACGATTCCAACCAGGTGCCGGTGGGCAAAGACCAAAAGCAACACCTGGAAGTGACCCGCGACATCGCGGTGAAACTCAACGAGGCATTTGGCGAGGGCACCGTGGTGCTGCCGGATCCAATCATCCGCGACGACACCGCAGTGGTCATCGGCCTCGACGGCCAGAAAATGAGCAAAAGCTACCACAATACCCTGCCAATTTTCGGCGAGGAAAAACCGCTTAAGAAATTGCTGATGAAAATCCCGACCGACTCGACCCCGGTGGAGGCACCCAAGCCGACGGCCGGCTCGACGATTCTGGCGCTGTACAAGTTGTTTGCCAGCCCGGCCGACTATGCGCTGATGGTGGCCGACCACGAGCGTGGCGGGGTCGGTTACGGCGATTTCAAAAAACGCCTGGCCGACGCCTACTGGGACTTTTTCGCTGCGATGCGGGCGCGGCGGGCCGAGATCACGGCAGATCCGGGCTACGTCGACGCGGTGCTCACGCAAGGCGCCGCACGGGCGCGGGAAGAAGCGGCCAAGGTGCTGGCACGGGTGCGCCGGGCCGTGGGCTTGACCTGAGCCGCGCCGCAACGCCCTGCAATCGCGACAAATTCCGGGGATTTGACCTTGCGCTCCGGACGCCGGATATGGCAACATCACCCCTTATGTCAAAACGAGTCCTTTGTCTGTTGGTCGATGGGTTTGAGGAAACAGAAGCGGTCACGCCGGTCAACCTGATGCGGCGGGGTGGGATCGAGGTGGTCATGGCGTCACTGCACGGCGGTGTGGTGGAGGGCCGCGGCGGGATGCGGCTGGAGCCCGACGAGGATTTCGCGAACATCGATCCGCAGTCCTTTGACCTGCTCTTTCTGCCCGGCGGACCAGGGGTGATGGATCTGTTGGCTGACGGACGGGCGACGACGCTGGCACGCGAGTTTCAAGAAGCAGGTAAACCGGTGGCCGCCATCTGCGCCGCGCCGCTGATTTTGCACGAGGCCGGATTGTTGAAAACTCATCGCTACACCGCCCATTTCAGCGTGCAGGGGAAATTGCCCGCCGCGCTCGATGAACGGGTGGTCGAGGACGGCTTGATCCTCACCTCGCGCGGTGCGGGCACCGCAGTGGACTTCGGCCTGATGCTGGTGCGCCGACTCGCCGGGGAAGCCGTGGCGCGCGACGTGGCCGAGGCGATCATGGCGTGAACCGGCCGCCAGCGGTTAAAATTCCATTGAGCGCTTGCGTTCGCCGGGGTTGTCGGGAATGGTCTGCGGCGTGACGTCCGACCCTCGCAAGCCGTGGTGGCTGCTGCCGAACTTGCTGAGCCTGGATGCTCCGCTGGTGGCGGTGGTGTGGCTGGCCATGTTTGCCAAGACCTGGGGGGTGAACTACCACCCCACCCATAGCTACGTGCTGCTCGGGCTCGGGGTCTGGGTGTTGTACGTGGCCGACAGGCTGTTAGACGCAACCTTGCACGGCGATTCGCCGCGGTGTCGGGAGCGCCATCGTTTCCACCGCAGGCATTGGCGCAAGTTCGCGTGTGGCGGGCTCATCGCCGCCGGTGCCGCACTGGCCACCGTCCTGATGAGGAGCCCGATGGCGATTTTCTCCTATCTGATTATCGAGGGGATCCTGGTGGCGGGATTCTTTGCCATCGCCACTTTCACGCGACCGGCGGCGGAGGACGTTCCCTTTGCGAAGAATATTGTGGCGGGTGCCGCCTTTGCGTTTGGCACCGCCTTGGTGGCCCACGTGTACCAGTATGACAAGGGGATCCGGGACCTGCTCATGGCGCGCGAGTTTCATGTGTTTGCGGTGCTGTGCATGCTCAACATCTCGGCCATCGACCTGTGGGAACACGCCAGCCGCCATTCCGATCCCGAGGTGCTGGCCACCGATGAACTGTCGCTGACCTTGCCATTGACCCTGCTGGCCGGGGCTTGCTTGTTTTTCGCCCTGCAGGCGGAACAACACAGTTCGCGGCCGTTTTACTACGCCGTTCTAACGGGTGCGGCGCTGTTGCACGTGGTCAACCGGACGCGGGCGAGGTTTTCTCTGGAAGCTCTGCGGGTGCTCGCCGACCTGGCCTTGGTGGCACCGGCGCTGGTGTTTTTTTCCTTTCCGAGTGCCTGATCATGAACGCCGCCGCCATGCGCTTGGTCTTCATCGCCACCGGCGACATCGCCTTGCCGAGCTTCCGCCACTTGTTGGAGCGGGGGCCGCGACCGCTGGCGCTCATCACCCAACCCGACAAGCCGGTGGGCCGCCATCAGACGCTGATGCCGCCCGCGCTCAAGCTGGATGCGCTGAAGGCCGGCGTGGCGCTGCTGCAACCGGCGGTCATCGGCGACGTGGCGGCGGAGCTGGCCGCCATCGCGCCGGACGTCATCGTGGTGATGGCCTACGGGCAAATTCTCCGGCCGAACATTCTGACGCTGGCGCGCACGGCCATTATCAATTTGCATGCGTCGCTGCTGCCGCGGCACCGGGGTGCCTCGTGCATCCAGGCGGCCATCGAGGCCGGCGACGCGGCGACCGGGATCACCGCCATGCACGTCATCCGCCAACTCGATGCCGGGGACGTGATTTGGGCCAAAGCCATCCCGATTGGTGCCGCTGAGACCGGCGGCGGCTTGCACGACCGGCTGGCGGATCTGGCCGCGGAGGTGCTCGAGGAGACCTTGCAGCAACTGGGGTCCGGCACCGCCACCCGCACCGTGCAAAACCCGGACCTGGCCAGCTACGCCCCCAAATTGGAGCGCGAGGACGGCAGAATGGATTGGGACCAGGACGCCATGGCGCTGGAGCGGCGGATCCGCGCGTACGACCCGTGGCCGGGAACCTTTACTGTGGTTGGGGAGGCCGGGCAGCCCAAGCGCCTGAAGATTTTCCCGCCGGTGGAGGTTTGCGACAGCGGCTTGCAACCCGGTGAAATGTCCACCGCAGACGGCACCCTGCGGGTCGGTTGTGGCACGGGATCGCTGCGCCTGCATCAGGTGCAGCCGGAGGGATCGCGGCGCATGAGTGCCACCGACTACCTGCGCGGCCGCCAACCCGGCTGATCAATCGTGGCAGTCACGGATTTTTTCCAAACCTTCCACCATGCGGGCCCGGGTGCAGCCGAAATTGAAGCGGACCCAGCCGGGCCAGCCGAAGAATTTCCCGTCCGATAAGTACAGCCCGGCGTGCTTTTCAAAATGCTCGGCCGGGTTATCGACCTGCAGGCGGCGGGCATCGATCCATGCCAGATAGGTGGCCTCCCCCGCAATGACCGCCAGATCCGGGCACTGGCTGTTGATAAATTCGACCAGGGTGTCGCGGTTGGTTTTCAAATAGGCGAGCAGTGCTTGGCGCCAGGGTTCGCCGTGGCGGTAGGCGGCTTCGGCGGCGTAGTAAGACAGCGCGTTGATTTCCGAGAGCGTGTGGCCGCGGGTGGCAGCAAACCGCCGCTGCAGGGCCGCATCCGGAATGACGGCGAAGGCATAGCCGAGGCCGGCGATGTTCCAGGTTTTACTAGGCGAGAGCAGGGTGATGGTGCGCTGGGCGAGGGCCGGCGGCAGGCCCAGTGCCGAGGCATGCGGGGTGGCCGCCTCGTCGAATACCAGATCGCAGTGGATCTCGTCGGATACCAAAACCAAATCGTGGGCGGCGCAAAATTCGGCCAGACGGGTGATTTCCGCCAGGGTGAACACGCGGCCCAACGGGTTCTGCGGGTTGCACAGCAGAAACACGCGCGTCTGCTTGGTCACCGCGCGCTCCATCGCCGCCCAGTCGAACTCCCAGCGGCCTTGCTCGAAGGCATGATCCACCGTCACCAGATCCACCCGCGCGTCGTGATGGACGTTCAAAAACGGCGGATACACCGGAGTGCAGGTCATCAGCGCGTCGCCCGGCCCGCAAAACGCCCGCGCCGCCAGCGACAGCGCCGGCACCAGGCCGCCGAGGTGCACGATGTGCTCGAGCGGCAACTCGGCACCGCGCCGCGTGCGCAGGTACTCGAGCACCGCCTCATTCAAGCCGGCATGCGGCTGCGCATAGCCGAACACGCCGTGCTCGACCCGCCGGTGCACGGCTTCCAAAATCTCCGGCGCCGAGGCAAAGTCCATGTCCGCCACCCAGAATGGATCCAGCTCCGGGCGCCGGTCGTACTTGATGCAACCGGTGCCGCGGCGGGAAATGGGAGTGTCGAAATCAATAGTCATGGGCGCGCAGTGTCCACTGGCGGCGGGGACGATCAAGCGCAAAGCATGGCCGCAGGGCGGATTGTTGCCACGCTTTCCCGAAAAACCAATCCGCCGCGGCTGTCCCCAGCTGCGCGAGCGGTGGCGGCCTGCGGAACGACACTTGCCAAGTGGCGTGTGTGAAAGTCCGCGCGCCTGGCACCGTCTCCAATTGGACTGCGAATTGATGCGGGCCGCCCGTGAAAACGGCGAACGCATCAGCCGCGAGGTCCGGCCACATGCGGCCTGAATCTGATTGGAAAACAGCGCGTCCCGCCTGTCCGCGCATGAAACGACAGGCTGCGGTCCAGGCCATGGCGGCCTGACCTACAAATCCCTCCCGTCAGTTTCCATCGTGGATTGGCGGGAGGGTGAGGAGGCGGAATCATGGCACGTTTTTTTAGCCAGTGATCCTTTCCCAGCCGCCTTTGTAGCGCCGGAAATACACCGAGAACTCGTAAAAGACACTTCATTCGCGCCAGCTTGGAAGGCCCTGATTTCCCGACAAATCGCCGAGGAAGGCAGCGGCAATGGGGTGAATTGCGATTCCAAACCCACGTCAACAAAGTTCTCGATTCTTGGAGACTCCCGCAGTTTTCCGATGGACCAAAGCATCTTGACAGGAAAGGCGTCATGCCGTATCAAGTATGGCATGAAGATGACCATGCACATTGACGAGGAGTTGCTGAAGCGGGTGATGGAGGCCTACGGCTACGAAAGTAAGACGGAAGCCGTGGCAATGGCGCTGCGGGAATTGGACCGCAAAGAGCGCCTGCGGGAATTCGGCAGAACGGGTCTGGGGCTCACTCCGGATGAATTGGCGGACGCGGTGGACCCGAACTACGACTTGATGGCATTGAGAGTTGCCGAAATCCCCCCGAATTATGGAAAATGACATTTTGGTGGACAGCAACGTCTTCATCGATCTCCTGAATCGTCGCCGTGACCCGGCGATCTGGCTGGTGGAATGGGCGGGCAAGAGCAATTTGGCAACCTGTGGGATGGTAAGGCTGGAGGTCTTGCGCGGGATCAAATCTTTCAGGCTGCTCACGCGGATTCGTGCCTTCATGGATGTGATGGTCAATGTGCCGAGTGACCAGCGCTTGTGGCCGGCGGCCACCGAACTGGCGTGGAAACTGGACCGAAAGGGACTGGTGCTTCCGAGTGCGGACGTGGTGATTGCAGCCAGCGCGCTGCGCTTGGATGCGGCAGTGTTGACCTCGGACGCGCATTTCGCCCAGATCGAGGGCTTGCGGGTGATCACCCCGCCGGCGGAGTGGTTCGTGAGTTGAGGCATGGACCTCGACAATGCCGCCAAACCGACCCAAAAGGCCGGGGCCGCGGCGGCGCATGTCCAGGCCGTCCTCTCGGCGACGGCTAAAGGCCGTTGCGGTCGACGTAATGCGACTTCTTAGCTCCCCGTCCACCAGGAAGGACAATTCCCGTCCATCCTGCCATAAACCCATCCACAGTTTCCCAGCTTCAGAGCCGTCCGCTTGTGAATGGCCGTCCAAATGATTCGGGGGCGTCTCCTTCGATTTTCGTCCGCGCGCCCATCCGCGCTCTTGGGTTAAACATTTTTCTTATCTCTTGACATAGTAACACGCCGCGTTACTACTGAGCTCTTGCCATGATCGGTTCTTTCGCCTGCCGAGACACAGCGCTCTTCTTTGAGAGCCGCAAAAGTCGCGCTTTCCCGGCGGATATCCAACGGGTCGCTCTGCGAAAACTCGCCCAACTTCACGCCGTCACCGAACTCCCGCACTTATCCATTCCGCCCGGCAATCGTCTGGTAGCCCTTAAAGGTAACCGCAAGGGTCACCACTCCATCCGCATCAATGACCAATGGCGCGTCTGCTTCCGCTGGCAGCATGACGGCCCGCATGAAGTCGAAATCATCGATTACCACTGAATCATCCACCATGAAAGCACATCCCCCCATTCATCCCGGCGAAGTCCTGCGCGAGGACTTCCTGCATCCTCTCGGCCTCTCGGAATACCGCGTGGCCAAGGATCTAGGGGTGCCCCCGCGCCGCATCAATCAAATCGTCAAGGGCCAGCGGGCGATCACCGTCGATACCGCCCTGCGTCTCGAACGCTACTTCGGCTGGCCTGCCACAGTCTGGCTCAATCTCCAATCGCACCATGACCAGCAACTCGCCAAGGAATCCATGGTGACCACCCTGGCGCAAATCCATCCCTGCCCGGCGCTCTGAACACGCGACTCCAAATGCCGCCCCTCTTCGCCCTCCGACCGCGCCCGCACCCAAGAAAATGCGAACGCCGAACACCGAACACCGAACACCGAACACCGAACGCCGAACGCCGAACATCGAACATCGAACATCGAACATCGAACATCGAACATCGAACATCGAACATCGAACATCGAACATCGAACATCGAACATCGAACATCGAACATCGAACAAAAGAGCGGAGCGGCCGCGGCGAGGCCTCTTCAAGAGGGACACGGGCGGCCCGCCCGTGTGCCAATGCAGGGGCATCAGCCACCGTGCGCAGCACTCTTCTCTTCTCCTCGGTTCGACGTTCAATGTTCAATGTCCGACGTTCGCGTTTCCAGCGGCGCAGCTCTCTCCCAATCCAAAATCCAAAATTTAAAATCCAAAATTCAATCTCGCCTCCGGCCATGCCAGTTCGGGCTGTGCCGGTTTCTTCCAAGCTCGCTAGCGCTCACTCCGCGTTCAACATCCAAAATCTACTCTCCCTACGACCTCCCACGCCTTCTTCACCCCGAACAAAGCCCTGAATCTCCCCCGATTAGCGGAACAATCCGCTCTTCCTGATATTTTCTAATAATTTTCTTGCCGTCCGTCCGCCTAACCGTTTACCTCCACTCGTCCGCTCCGGCGGATGAGGATGTGAGAGTCCTCGCATTACGCGGTTGGCAATGACCGCAACATTGCCGCCAAACCGACCCAAAAGGCCGGGGCGGCGGCGGCGCATGTCCAGGCCGTCCTCTCGGGGACGGCTAAAGGCCGTTGCGGTCGACGTAATGCGACTCTCTCGCCACCGACTCCACCCTGCGCCCCATCGACGGGTTGAGCCCCGGCATGGCGGTAAATCCATCCTCCGGCAACTTCCGCGGGCTCATGCCCTGCCGCTATACAAAAGCAGTCGCGGTGGATCCGGTGGAAGTCGGGGTTGGGCAGGCCGCGCAAGCTCCGGCATCAGCTCCGGCCATCGAGGCGTGACCTGCAAAATTCCTCCCGTCAG
>CAIVSK010000162.1 GCA_903908495.1 Akkermansiaceae bacterium | reverse complement strand
GCCGCAGCCGCGCCAAGGGCCTGGGCGGACGGTGGGGATGTCGGCGCGATCCGCGGCGGTTCGGCCATCGCGGACACCGTCGCCGTCTCCGCAGGCGGCGCCGCAGAGGCCGGGGCAGGCACCGGGGCGGGCACCGGGGCGGGCGCTGGCGCTGGCGTTTGCGCAGCGGCATCCGCGGCAAGCACGCCCATTGCTGTTAGGGCAACCAAGCACGCCACAGACAGGCGGCAGGGGGCGTGTGGCTGCGGTGCGTCGGTGCCGGAGTGGCGGGGGTGAATATTTGTTGCGGAGCGGACGGGTTGGCAGTTCATGGAGTATTGGAGGAGGGCCGGACATTGGCATCCATTGGACATGCCCGCAACCCCTGAACGCGAAATTGCGGTGGCGGGCCAATGGCCCGGCGATAGGCCGGCCCGGTCATGTTAGGGAGATCAGGTTTTCTGAATTTGCCGCGGGTCGGGGCGAGCCGGGAAGTAGAACAACCCCACTGCTTTCCGTTGCCCGCCGTGGACGGGGGCGATCCGGCGATCGCCCGTCCATGGCAGGTGCTGCGGCTCAGCCCTGATCGATGGCTTTTTCAGTTTTGGCGTCGATGATGAGGTAGCGCTCGCGATTGAGGGTGGGATCGGAGCGGAAGATGAGGCGGCCGGAATGGGAGCGCTCGAGTTCGACGAGGAGTTTGGCGTCTTCGCTCTTGAAGCGGTTGAGCACATCGCTGTTTACGATGATGATGATGTCGCCGAGGGTGTCGCGGTGTTTTTGGATGACCGTGTTGAGGCGGCGCTGGATCTCCACGGACATGGTCATCGGAGTCTTGACGCGGGCGCGGCCCTGACAATACGGGCAGGGTTCGTACATCGAATCACGCAGCGATTCGTTGAGGCGCTGGCGGGTCATTTCCATCAGCCCGACCGGAGAGATTTGCAGCGCCTGGGTCTTGGCCTTGTCCTTCTTGAGGCGGTCGCGCATCGTTTTGTACACCGTCTGTTGGTCCTTGCGGTGGCGCATGTCGATGAAGTCGACCACCACCAGGCCGCCGATGTTGCGCAAGCGGAGTTGGCGTGCGACCTCCTGGGCGGCTTCGACGTTGGTTTCCAGAATCATCCGGTCCACATCCTTGGAGCCGCGGTTGCGGCCGGTGTTGACGTCGATGGAGATGAGCGCCTCGGTTTCATCAATCACGATATATCCGCCGCAGGGCAGCCAGACCTGGCGCGAGAACGCCTCGTCGATTTGCTTCTGGATATTGACGCGCTCGAAAATCGGCTGGGTGGCCGACGGCAGATAATGGATGCGGCGTTTGGCGCGGCGGGAGATCTTGCCGGCGATCTCGCGGATGATCTCGGTGGTGGCGGCGTCGTCGCACAACACCTGGTCGATCTCGTCAGTTAGAAAATCGCGGGCGGTGCGTTCGATCAGATTCGGTTCCTGGAAGATGCACGCCGGGGTCTGTGAGTTGACGCGGCATTCCTCGATTTCGTCCCACTGTTCCAGCAGCATGGCGAGGTCTCTGACGAAGTGGCGGGCGCGGGTGCCGCTGGCCACGGTGCGCATGATGATGCCCATGCCCTCGGGGACCGAGAGTTTCTGCACGATTTTGCGCAAGCGCTGGCGTTCTGCGGGGTCCTCGATCTTGCGGGAAATGCCGAATTGTTCGGTGTAGGGCATCAGCACCAGATAGCGCCCGGCCAGCGAGATATTGGTGGTCACCCGCGGGCCCTTGGTGCCGATGGGCCCCTTGGAAACCTGGATGACAATCTCCGACCCAACCGGATAGATATCAGGAATGTCCTTGGAGGTGACCTTTTTTTGCTGTCGCTTGGAATTGCTTTCGCGTTGGATTTCTTCCAGGCCGGCATCCAGCGCGGCGGGGATGGCGTCCCAGAAGTGGAGGAAAGCATTTTTGTCCAGGCCGATATCCACGAACATGGCCTTGAGGCCGGGCTCGATGTTTTTGACGCGGCCCTTGAAGATGCCGCCGACGATGTTCTGGTCGCCCTCGCGCTCGACGGTGTATTCCTCGAGCACTCCGTCTTCGAGGAGTGCGACGCGGCGTTCGAGTTTTTCGACGTTGACGATGATGCTGTTGCCACGGGATGGATCGGGCTTGCCGATGCCCAGGAGGCGTTTGATGCGTTGAATCATGGTAGGTATTATGTTAGAGTGTTTAATGGTCGTTAGACAGTTAGGGTTCTGGGACAGCTTGTGCGCGAGGAATGACGGTGCCATCCTCATCGATTTCGGGGGTGATAGCGGGAGTGGGAATGACCGGATCGGGGACGGCGGCAGGGGCGGTGGCGGGTGGTGGGGTGAGTTCGAGGTTTTCGACTTCCTCGCCGGTTTCGCCTGCGGCCTCGGAGTCGTCGCTGCCGGGGGAGGCGAGCGGATCATCCTTGGGGATGACGATTTCCTCGATGCGGTTGGTGTTGCCGAGCACGGCGCTCTGCGGTTTGAGGGGCAGCTTGATGCCCTCATCCTGGGCGAAGAGGCCGCGCAGGATCAGGTTGGCCAGCGGGCCGCAGACCTTGCCGCCGGAGCCGCCGTTTTGCACCAGCACGCACACGGCGTACTTGGGCTTGTCGTAGGGGCCGAAGCAAATGACCCATGAGTTGTTGGATTTCTTGCCATCGTCGATGGTTTGGGCGGTGCCGGTCTTGCCTGCGACCTCGACGCCCGGGATTTTCACGCGGGAGGCGGTGCCACCGGTTGCGTTGACGGCCATCCACATGCCGTGGCGGATGAGTTCGAAGTCGGCAGGTTTGATGCCGGCGCTGATCATATCGACCACGAGTTTCGGTTGGTCCTCGATGACCTTGTGGCCATCGGCGGCGGTGGCGGACTTGACGATACGAGGTTTATAGTATTTGCCGCCATTGGCGACGCAGGCGGCCATCGAACAGAGTTGCAGCGGCGTGGCCATGGCATCGGCCTGGCCGATGGAGAGCATCGCGGTGATCGCCGGGGTCATCGTGGCGGAGGGATTGGCGGCGCGCCAGGCGGGGCTGCCGGGGAGGATGCCCGGGGATTCATCTGGCAGTTGAATGCCGGTGGGCTTGCCGAAGCCCATCATTTGGAAGCCGGTGACCATGGCTTTCGGCCCGATGGTGTTGGCGAGCTTCATGAAATAGATATTGCAGGATTGTTGCAGCGCTTTGGGCAGGGTGAGGGGGCCGTGGCTGCTCTTGTGCTGGTTCCAAATCCAGCAACCGATCTTGATTTTGCCGAAAAGTATAAAGCCGTCGCAGGAAAACGTCCGGTTGGCCATGCCTTCGAGGGCGCCGGACATGGCGGTGGGCGGCTTGAAGGTTGAACCGGGGGTGAAGGCCTTGATCGCCCGGTTAGAGAACGGATCCATCTTCTTGTTGTCCAGATAGCCCTTCCAGCGGGCCTGGGAGATGGAAGGGATGAAATCATTCGGGTTGTAGTCGGGGATGGCCGCCATGGCGATGACCTCGCCGGTGTTCACATCCATGACGACGGCGGCGGCGCGTCCGGCGCGGCGGATGACGTTTTCGACGTGGAGTTGGGCGCGGGCATCGAGGGTGAGGGTGAGTTTGGCCCCGACGCCCGGCTTGGTGTAATCGATCATGCGGATGATGTGGCCCTTCTCATCCTTGAGGAGCTTCTTCTGGCCTTCCGGGCCGCGCAGGATCGAGTCCATGCTTTGCTCGATGCCGGCGATGCCCTTGGCGTCGCCGATGTAGTGGTCGAACTTGCGTTTGGCACTCTCGGGGATGTCCACCGGTTCCCACGGCTTGATGTAGCCCAGGACGTGGCTGGCCAAGGCGGCGTAGGGGTACTGGCGCAGCGGGCGGGTGCTCAGATAGACGCCGGGCAGCTCGAGATTGTGTTCGGCGCAGCGGGCGAATTCATCATAGCTCAGGTCGGTGCGGTAGCTGAAGGGCACCAGTCCGCGGTGCGTTAGATAATGGGTCCGCAGCGCGCTGGCGTTGTAGTTTTTGGTCAGGCCGAGCTGGTCGAAGCGCTTGATGGTCCAGTTGTTGACGATATCGACGATGTCCTCGCCCTCGCCGCGCTCCTGGTTGTCTTTTTTGGTGATGCGTTTGAGGGCGGGATCGACGGCATGTTGGAGACGGTAGGCCTTGTGGATTTCCTCGAGGTTGAAGGAGATTTCGTAATTGCGCAGGTTGCGGGCCAGCAGGATGCCGTTGCGGTCGGTGATTTCGCCACGGATGCCGGGTTCGCGCACGGTCACGGTGCTGTTGCCGGGGACCATTTGCAGGAACTCGTCGCGGCGTTCGATCTGGTAATCGTACAAGCGCGTGAGCAGCACCCCGAAGCCCGTCAGCACGAGGGCCGTGAGGAGGTAGAGGCGCATGCGGTAGCGGGGTTCCATGATGTTAGAAATGGCGGCGGCGTTTTTTGGCGGCCTCGGGGTTGATGGAATGGCCGCACATGCTGGCGATGCCGAAGAGCATCCAGAACACCAGCGGGGAGAACAGCATGGTCAGCAGCGAGGTGTAGGCCATCTGCAGGGCGGTGGCTTTGGCGAAGATGAAGTTGCCGCGCACGAAGGTGATGATGAGATATTCGGCGGCCAGATAGAGGAAGATGGCGATGCCTGAGAGCAGTGCGGAGAAATACCATTTGCCCTGTTTGAACAGCGGCTGGATGCCCTGCATGAGGAAACCCATCGCGCCGAACAACAGGATGGAATAACCGAAGCGCAGCGATTCGACCGGCTGGCTGTAGATTTCCGGATCGCCGCCGTGGGCACCCACGGTGCACTGCGCATCCCACAGGAAGCCACAGACAAAGGCCAGCAACAGCATGGCCGGCTGGCCCACGGTGACTGCCGCGCACAGAAACACCAACTGCACCAGCAGCACGCGCGAATGATGCAGCGCGGTGAGCGCGGGGAGGAATTGCTGAACCACAAAGCTCGCCAGAACTAACAAAACGGTGATGAGCGTATAGCGTGTCACTTCTTTGGGGGATCTTTGGACAGCACGACGAACACCGTGCCGAGATCCGCGAAGTTCACCGCTGGTCGGACGAGAGCTTCGGAATCCTCGGCGCCCTTTTCGACGGACACGATGGTTCCCAGAAGGATGTTGGCCTGGAAGATGCCTCCGCGGCCGGTGGTGAACACGCGCTGGCCGGAGCGCAGCGCGGCATTCTTCGACAAGAACTTCAATCGCAGCAGCGGCGTGCCTTCAAACTGGCCGCGCTGGCCGCTGAGAATGCCCACCTCGGGGCTGTCCTCGACCTTGGCCGAGACCTGGCATGCTTCGTCGGTTAGAAGAATGACCGATGAGCGGTCCTTGGCCGGGCGATCGATGATGCCCACCAGCCCCTCGTTGGAAAGGACGGCGAGCTGGGTGCCGATGCCGCGTTCGTCGCCGACGTCGATTTCCACGGTTTGCCACCAGGTGGTGGGCTGGCGGCGGATGACCTGGGCGGCGGCGACATTGAAGCTGGTGGCTTTTTTGAAGTCCAGGGCATGGCGGAGTTGGGCATTCTCGCGTTCGAGTTCGCGGTAGCGCGATTCGACGATGCGGAGGCGGCCCATGTCGCGGTTGACGGTGGCGAGTTCGGCTTCGAGGGCCTTGGAATGTTGGACTTCGTCGAGGAAGCTGCGGGCGTAGGCCTCGGTTTGCGAGCCGCGTTTGAGGAATGGGGCGATGGCGGAAAAGTAGCTGCTCTGGATCTCGCGCACGGTGCGTTCGCTGCGGGTGAGGGCCCACACGGCGCCACTCAGAAAGAGCAGGATGGCGATGAGATTGAGCGGCTTCATGGCCGGGGCCTGCTAGCGCTCGACCCTGCGGTCGGTGTTGGTGACGCGTTTCAGGAGGGCGATTTCCTGAAGCGCTTTGCCAGTGCCTTCGGCCACGGCGCTGAGGGGATCCTCGGCGATGTGGACCGGCAGCCCGGTTTCTTCACGCAGCAGGCGGTCGAGGCCCTTGAGCAGGGCGCCGCCGCCGGCCAGCACGATGCCGCGGTCGACGAGGTCGGCGGCAAGTTCGGGCGGGCAGCGTTCGAGAGTGGTGCGCACCGCGTCGACAATGGTGCTGAGTGGGTCGGCCATGGCCTCGCGGATTTCCTGCGAGGTGATGGTGATGGTTTTGGGCAGGCCGGCGACGAGGTCGCGGCCCTTGACCTCCATGGTCATTTCCTTGGGCAGCGGGGCGGCCGAGCCGAGGCGGATTTTGATATCTTCGGACGTGCGCTCGCCGATCATCAGGTTGTAGGCGCGCTTCATGTAGGAGACGATCGCCTCGTCGAGTTCATCGCCGGCGGTGCGCACGCTGCGGGCGTAGACGATGCCGGAGAGGGAAATGAGGGCGACCTCGGTGGTGCCGCCGCCGATATCGACAATCATGTTGCCGGAGGCATCCTGCACCGGCAGGCCGACGCCAATGGCGGCGGCCATCGGCTCCTCGATGAGGTAGACTTCGCGGGCGCCGGCCTGTTCGGCGCTTTCGCGCACGGCGCGGCGCTCGACTTCGGTGATGCCGGAGGGGATGGCGATGAGGACGCGCGGGTTGGAGCGGCGGTTTTTGTTCACCTTGCGGATGAAGTGGCGCAGCATCGCCTCGGTCACCTCGAAATCGGCGATGACCCCGTCCTTGAGCGGGCGGATGGCCACGATATTGCCCGGCGTGCGGCCCAGCATGCGTTTGGCATCGTCGCCGACGGCGAGCACCTCATTGGTGCCGGCCTTGACCGCCACCACCGACGGCTCGCGCAGCACCACGCCATGATCTTTGACGTAAATGAGCGTGTTGGCGGTACCGAGATCGATCCCAATGTCATTCGGAAAGAAATTTCCAAAAAGTTTTTTAATTATTGAAAAAGGTTGCAACTGAGGGAGTTGTGAAAATTTATGTGTGTTGGCAGCGTCCGCGTGATTCGGGTTATGGCCGCGCAGGGTGGCAAAAATCCGGAATTGTGCAGAGCCCCGCCGGGGGGAGGCCCGAGGAAACGGGGAAAATTGGCACAAGTCAAACAAAAATCCGTGTTCCACACTGGGGTGGATGGCCGCCGCAGGCTGAAATCTAAAAACTTTAGCGGGGCTGCAGCCGGGCGGGGGCTGAAATAACAACCCTCTTGCGTGCGATCAAAATTGGCCGATGGTCTGCTTCCATCGCCATGAGCCGCAACGCCGACAGCCCCTACATCCTCACTGCCGCGAACTCCGCCACCGCCATCGAGCAAGGACTGGCCGGGGCTGAGTGGTACACCAGCCCGATTCCCAAGGCGGCGCTGCGCGAATTGCTGGAGCGGCGCGACGGTCCGGCGCTGCGCGACACACTGTTGTGGTTCGGGCTGCTGGCCGCGTCCGGCTACGCGGGTTTCCAGCTGTGGGGCACTTGGTGGGCTGTTTTCCCCTTCCTGATTTACGGCGTTTTGTATGGCAGCACTTCGGACTCGCGCTGGCATGAATCCAGCCACGGCACTGCGTTCCGCAGCGACTGGCTCAACAATTCGCTCTACGAGCTGGCCTCATTCATGGTCATGCGCGAATCGACCGTCTGGCGCTGGAGTCATGCCCGCCACCACAGCGACACCATCATCGTCGGGCGCGATCCGGAAATCGCGGTGCCGCGTCCGCCGGACATCAAGGCGATGCTGATGGTGTTTTTCAACCTCAACACCGCGCCCAACTACTTTCGCAAGCTGTGCCTGCACGCCGGCGGCCGCTTGACCGATGAAGAGCCATTGTACATCCCCGCCTCCGAACATCCCAAGGTGTTTTTCAAGGCCCGCATCTATCTGCTGATCTACGCCGCCGTCATCGCCACCGCAGTCTTTCAGCGCAGCCTGCTGCCGCTGATGTACATCGGCCTGCCGAATTTCTATGGTGCCTGGCTGATGCCGGTCTATGGCGATACCCAACATGCCGGGCTCGCCGAAAACGTGCTCGACCACCGCCTCAATTGCCGCACGGTCTACATGCACCCGATCAACCGCTACCTGTATTGGAACATGAACTACCACATCGAGCACCACATGTTTCCGCTGGTGCCCTATCACGCCTTGCCCAAATTGCACGAACTCGTCAAAGCCGACATGCCCGCGCCCTACCGCGGCCTGCGCGAGGCCTGGCGCGAAATCATCCCCGCCATCCTCCGCCAAACCAAGGACCCCGGCTATTTCGTCAAACGCACGCTCCCCACACCCACCCAGCCACTGCAGCCCGCCGCCGCCGTCCTCAGCAGCAGCACCGCCGCCGCGGCCGATGGCTGGGTCGAGGCGGGCGATGCCGCCCTGCTCGGCAAGGAGGACGTGATCCGCTTCGATCACGCTGAGCGGACCTACGCGCTCTATCAGACGGCTGGCGGCGGCTACCACGCCACCGATGGCACCTGCACCCATGGCCGCGCCCACCTTGCCGATGGCTTGGTCAAGGGCAACCTCATCGAGTGCCCGAAACACAACGGCCGCTTCGACATCACCGACGGCTCGCCCCAACGGCCGCCGGCTTGCGCCGCGTTGCGCACCTATCCGCTGGAAAACCGCGATGGCCGCTTGTTCCTCAACCTCGCCCGGGCCGGTCTGAGCGATGCCGGCGAGCCGCAGGTTCCGCGTGGTGAGCAAGCCCAACCTCGCCACCTGGATCGCGGAGTCGGCGCTTGAATAGCTAGATCGGCGGCCACCCTTCGCCTTCACCCCCCTGCGATTACCTGCAACCGGACATTTCCGCATACGATGAGTTCCAATCGAATCGCCAACACCAACGACGGCTCGCCGGACGCGCCCAAACTCCGGTTTTTCCTCAACCTCAACAACCTCGAAGGCCTGCCGCCCGGTAGCCTCTGGCCCGGCCTCGAAGGCGAGGCGAGGTTTGCGCGGTTGGCGGCCGACGGCTTCCACGGCATCCAACTGCCAGACGGTCAAGCCGCGCCACCCGCCTGCCAGCCGCTGGCCACCTGTGCCTCGGATCGCATCAGCACCGCCGCGGAGGCGGCCGATACGGTGGCCCGCTATGCCGATCACGGCCACCAATGTCTAACCGTACATGCGGGCTGGGGCATCGAGGACGACGATGCGGTGTTCCGCTTGGTGGAGGCCATCCTCAGCGCCTCCGAGCGAGCGACGCTGCCGGTGTACATTGAAACCCACCGCGCCACCATCACCCAGGACATCTGGCGCACCGTGCAACTCACCAAGCGCTTCCCGGAGATTCGCTTCAACGGCGACCTCAGTCATTACTACACCGGCCAGGAACTCGTGTATGGCGGCCTCGACATGAAGATCGCGTTCATGGCTCCCATCTTCGAGCGCATCCGCTTCATGCACGCCCGCATCGGCAGCCCCGGCCACATCCAAATGCCCGTCGGCGATGGGTCCATCCGCCCGCTGCAAGCGTCCGGCGAAATCGATTATCTGGCAGATTTCAAACAACTCTGGACCCGCGCCATGGTAGGCTTTCTCACCACCGCCGGCCCCGGCGACTTCCTGATTGTTTGTCCGGAGCTGCTCTCGCGGCGCTACTACTACGCTCGTACTTTCCCCGATCCGGCCGGTGTCCTCCACGAGGAGTCCGACCGCTACGCCGAGGCCCTCACCTATATCCGCATCGCCAGCGAGTGCTTCGCCGCCGCGCGCCTTGCCTAGCTCAAGCGCCCGCCGCAATTGTGATTTACCAGCCCGCGCCTTCCTGCCAGCATCGGGCACATCCGTCCGATCCCTGCCTGCTTCGAGCCTTCACATCACGCCCATGCACTCACCCGCACTGCTCCTCTGCCTCACGCTCGCCGCCGGCGCGCAGACCCCCAACCCGGATTCCTTCACCGAGTGGCGCGACCAGATGCGCCCGATCATTCCCCGCCACTACGTTTGCCCCCGCGCCAAGACCCCGCCGGTTATCGACGGCAATCTCAGCGACCCGGTATGGGCGGCCGCGCCGTGGACCGCAGATTTCGTGGACATCCAAGGTGCCGCCAAACCGAAACCCCGTCTGCGTACCCGCGCCAAAATGATGTGGGATGACGACTTCTTCTATATCGCCGCCGAACTCGAGGAACCCGATGTGTGGGCGACTCTAACTAAACATGATGCGGTCATTTTCAACGATCCCGATTTCGAGGTTTTCATCGATCCCGGCGGCGGCTCGCACGACTACTTCGAGTTTGAAATCAACGCCCTCAACACCAGTTGGGACCTCTACCTAAACAAGCCGTACAAGGACCGCGGCAAGCCCGACGACCACTGGAACATTCCCGGTCTGCGCAGCGCCGTGCAAGTCCGCGGCACTCTCAACCAGCCGTCCGATCGCGACCACGGCTGGACCGTCGAGCTTGCCTTTCCCTGGCGCGCTTACGCATCCCGCACCAAATACCCGCTGCCACCGCGGGAAGGCGGGCAAATGCGCGTCGGCTTCTCCCGCGTCGAATGGCAGGTCACCTCCCAAGCCGGCAAGTATGTCAAAACCCCCAAGCTGGCCGAAAACAACTGGATTTGGTCGCCGCAGGGCGTCATCGACATGCACCGCCCCGAGCGCTGGGGCTATGTGCAATTTTCCCGCGATGCAGCCGTCAAATTCGTGCCGGACCCGTCAGCCCCGGCGCGCGACGTGCTGCACGATGTTTATTACTCGCAGCGCGCGTTCTTCAAGCAACATGGCCGTTGGGCCGGCACCCTGGCGGAGCTCGGCCTGCCTGCCGCCGCCCACGCCAGCGTCGCCGCGCCGGTCCTCACCCGCACTTGGGACGGCTGGCGCGCCAGCGTGCTCCTCAGCCCGGCCGCAGGACCTCCCCAGCTCTGGTCCATCCGCCAGGACGCCCGCGTCTGGCGGGAGAGGTGATAGAGTTTGAGCAGCGCGCTGGTGTCGCGGTCGAGCATGCTCACCAGCGCCCCTCCCGGTCGGTCGCCACGGTCCCGTGAATTGTCATTGACCGTCCCCGCGGTGCCTCGCAGGGTCTTGCGCATGCGCTTACTCGCTTTGTTCGTCATCGCCACCGCCTCGCTCGCTGCGGCCGAGCTTGACCCCGCCCGCCTCACCGCCGCCGGTGCTAACGCCCCGGCCATCCGTGGCTTCGCCGAGGAGGCGGCCAAGGATTTTGGCGACCCGGGTGCCAAGGCCGCCGCCTTTCTGGTCGCGGGCATGCCGGCCGGCGACCTGCGCTCCCTGAGCCGGGAATTCCTGGTGGAAAACCTGCGGCTGGCACTGCAGGCACGCGCTGCGTATCCGTGGGCCAAGCAGGTGCCCGACGCGTTGTTTCTGGATTGCGTGTTGCCTTACGCCCAGCTTGATGAGCCGCGCGACCCGTGGCGCGCCAAGTTCCACGAGCAATGCCGCGAGATCGTCAAAGACTGCAAAACCTCCACCGAGGCCGTGCAGGCGATCAACCGCACGCTCTTCCCCCAAATCAAGGTCAAGTACAGCACCGGGCGCAAACGCGCCAATCAAAGCCCCCAGGAATCCATCGAACAAGGTTTGGCCAGCTGCACAGGGCTGTCCATCATCCTCGCCGACGCCTGCCGCAGCGTCGGCATCCCAGCCCGCCTCGCCGGCACCGCCATGTGGACCAATAAAACCGGCAACCACACGTGGGTCGAAATCTGGGACGGTGACTGGCATTTCGTCGGCTCCGCCGAACCGTCCGCCGAGGGCCTCGACCACGGCTGGTTCACCGGCGACGCAGGCAAGGCCGTGGCCGACGACCCGACCTACGCGATCTGGGCCAACATGTGGGCCCCCACCAAGGAACATTTCCCGCTGGTCTGGAATCCAGCCGACACCTCGATTCCTGCCGTCAATGTGACAGACCGCTACACCGGCGGTGCTAAAAACAAGGCACCCGCACCCGACGCCACCGACGCCGCCGCCACCAATCCTGCCGCCGCCACCGTCCACTTGCGCGTGCTGGAGGACGCCGGCCAGCGGGTGGTGGCCCGGGTTGAATTGCTGGGTAAAGCGGGCAAGTTCCTCCACGCGGTGACCACCAAGGCCGGCACTGCCGATCTCAATGACATGCCGGCCTTCGACCTCAAGCCGGCCACCGCGTTTGTCCTGCGCGTGCTGCGCGACGGCCAAGCCCGCGATTTTGAGTTGCCCGCCAGGGAAGCCGGCGACGGCACGCTCGATCTGACCTGGTCGAAAGGGGTCCCGGTGGAGGCCAGCGCGGGCATGCTCGCCCTGCGCAAGTGGTTGTGCCTGCCCACTGATGGCTCGCTGCCCGCCATCCCGGCCGCTGATCTCACCAAATTAGAGGCTGCCACCGCCGTCGATCTGGTGTGGGACCAATGGCGCAGCCAGCAGGCGCCGGCGCGGGTCGCCGAGCTCAAAGACAACGTCATCACCATCGGTGACAAGAGCATGCGCCTGCTGACGCGCGTGTTCGGCACGGCACCGGCCGACGGCCGCAGCCTGTGGATTTCCATGCATGGCGG
Source organism: Akkermansiaceae bacterium (assembly GCA_903908495.1). Lineage (GTDB taxonomy): Bacteria > Verrucomicrobiota > Verrucomicrobiia > Verrucomicrobiales > Akkermansiaceae > Luteolibacter. The sequence goes on along the minus strand of CAIVSK010000162.1, from coordinate 25,133 downwards.
CGGCGGCGCGCCCGCTGCCGTCAACGATCAGCAATGGCAGAACCAGATCCGCCTCTATCAACCCGCCGAAGGCCTCTACATCGCGCCGCGCGCCCCCACCAACACTTGGAACCTGTGGCACGAAGGTCATATCGACGATCTGTTCGACCGCTTGATCGAAGACTGCGTGTTGCTCGCAGACGTCAACCCGGACAAGATCTATTTGATGGGATACTCGGCCGGCGGCGACGGTTGCTACCAACTCGCGCCGCGCCTGGCCGACCGTCTGGCCGCCGCCTCGATGATGGCCGGCCACCCGGGCGATGCCTCGCCCTTGGGCTTGCGCAACCTGCCATTCGCAATCTTCGCGGGTGGCGAAGACGCCGCCTACAACCGCAATAAAATCGCCGGCGAATGGGCTGCCAAGCTCGATGTCCTCGAAAAACAGGATCCCGGCGCCTATGTCCACCGCGTCAACGTCTATCCGGGCCTGGGCCACTGGATGAATGGCAAGGACGCGGAAGCCGTGCCGTGGATGGCCACATTCACCCGCGACCCGTGGCCGAAAAAGGTCGTCTGGTGCCAGTCCGGCCGGACGCATGACCGCTTCTATTGGCTGGCCCTGCCCGAAGGCGTCGCCAAGGGCGGCCTCACGATTCGCGCCAGCGCCGAGCACAATGTCATCACCCTCGACGCGCCCGAGGTCACCCACCTCACCCTCCGGCTCAACGACCGCCTGGTCGATCTGGACCAACCGCTCAAGGTGTTGCTCAACGGCAAGTCCGTCTTCGAGGGCAAGGTGCCGCGCCAGGCCGACGCCATCCTCAAGTCGCTGCAACAGCGGTCCGATCCCCACAGCGCCGCCACCGCCTTGCTGGAAGTGAAGGGGTAAGCGACTTGGGCAAGATGGGCACCGGCGGCCCGCCCAATGCTGTCAAGAAAACGCGCGCTGAACGGAAAACAGGCTTCCAGCCTGTGAGGGAAGACAGCGCGTCCCGCCTGTCTGCGCTTGAGACGACAGGCTGGAAGCCCGTCGTCCACGACAGGCACGATGCCTGTCCTCCTGCTAAATTGACAGTCTCAGGCGGCCCGCTCGTTTTGCCAATGCGCAGCCAAGCAGGGCCGGGTTTCGCGTGACACAGCAGGCGCAGCGCATGGCTTCGCTTTCACCCAAGGGCAGACTGCCCGAGCCCCCCTCCGCCCCGGATTTACCCGTTCGGCAGGCGCTTCCGCCGCAAAATCCCACAATCCGCTTGCCAAGTCGCTGGTTCCAAGCCTAGTCCCTGACGCCACAGCGCCAAGCGCTGCCTGCCACCATGGGAAAAACACTCATCATCGCCGAGAAACCCAGCGTCATGACCGACTTGAGCCGCGCCTTGGCCAAGCCGCTTGGAAAATTCGAAAAAGTGGGCTCCGGCCGCGATATTTTCTACGAGAACGACGCAGCGGTCATTACGTCCGCCGTCGGCCACCTCGTCGAATTGCGCATGCCCATGGGCCCCAATGGCAAGAAACTGCCGTGGAAATTCGAGGTGCTGCCGGCGATTCCGGAAAATTTCGATCTCGACCCGATCCCGGATTCGGAGGCCCGTCTCAAGCAAATTCTCAAGCTCGCCAAGCGCAAGGACATCGATGCCATCGTCAATGCCTGCGACGCCGGCCGTGAGGGCGAGCTCATTTTCCGCTACATCCTCGACATCGGCGGCATCAGCAAGCCGGTCCAACGCCTGTGGATGCAATCGATGACCAATAACGCCATCCTCGAGGCTTGGGGCTCGCTGCGCAGCGACTCCCAGATGCGCCCGCTCGCCGATGCCGCCAAGTGCCGCTCCGAATCCGATTGGCTCGTGGGCCTCAACGCCACCCGCGCGCTGACCTGCTTCAATTCGCGTCACGGCGGCTTCAACATCACCGCCGCCGGCCGCGTTCAAACCCCCACTCTGGCCATCCTCGCCACCCGCGAGGCGGAAATCCAAGCCTTCAACACCACGCCCTACTTCGAGGTTCAGGCGTCCTTTGCCGTCGTCGCCGGCCGATACCCGGGTAAATGGATCGACGAAACTTGGAAAAAGGACGAGGCCAACCCGCACTCGCGGCCGGAGCGGTTGTGGCAACAATCCGCCGCCGAAGCCATCCGCGACCGCTGCGACGGCAAATCCGGCACCGTCAGCGAGGAAAAGCGCGCCCAATCCCAGATCGCCCCGCAGCTTTACGACCTGACCACCTTGCAGCGCGAGGCACCGTTTTCGGCCAAGGGCACCCTCCAGATTGCCCAGGCGCTGTATGAGAAGCACAAGATGATCACCTATCCGCGGACCGACTCCCGCTACCTCCCGGAAGACTATTCCGCCAACGTCCGCGAGACCATGCAGGACATCGCCAACAGCAGCCACCCGGTCGCCCAGTACGCCGCCGCCGTCCTCAAAGGCAGTAACGACCACGGCCCCCGCCTCAGCAAATCCCGCCGCATTTTCGATAACAAAAAGGTCTCGGACCATTTTGCCATCATCCCTACCGGCAAGACCTCCAAGCTCTCCGACACCGAGCAGAAGGTGTACGACCTCATCGTCAAGCGCTTCATCGCCGTCTTCTACCCCTCCGCCGAGTTCGAGCAAACCACCCGTCTCACCCGCATCGCCCACCCCGGCCTCACCGACGTGTTTAAGACCGAGGGCCGCATCCTCGTCAAACCCGGTTGGCTCGAAGTCTATGGCCGCCGCCCCGGCGTCGCCGCCGGCAAGGACGAATTGGTCCCCGTCACCCCCAACGAAACCGCCCACGTCGCCACCATCGAGGTCGTCCACGAAACCACCAAGCCGCCCGCCCGCTTCACCGAGGCCACCCTGCTCTCCGCCATGGAAGGTGCCGGCAAACTCATCGACGACGAAGCCTTGGCCGAAGCCATGGCCGAACGCGGCCTCGGCACCCCCGCCACCCGCGCCGCCACCATCGAAGGCCTCATCGCCCAAAAATACCTCGCCCGCGACGGCCGCGACCTCCACGTCACCGGCAGCGGCATGCGCCTCATCGCCTTGGTCCGCCAAATGGATATCGAGGGCCTCTACTCGCCCATGCTCACCGGCGATTGGGAATTCAAACTCCGCCAAATGGAGCACGGCCACCTCCAGCGCGCCGACTTCATGCGCGAAATCATCGCCTACACCAACGACATCGTCGCCAAGGCCCGCAAGCTCGCCGCCGACGCTAAGAGCCAAACCTTCGACGACCTCCAGGCACCCTGCCCGATCTGCGGCGCGCCCGCCCTCCGGCAAACCGACGCCACCTTCGAATGCCGTGAACCGGAGTGCAAATTCCAAGTCAAAAAACACATCGCCGGCCGCCTCCTGACGGAATTGGAGGCCCGCGAACTCATCAGCCAGAAATTCGTCGGCCCGCTCACCGGCTTCAAGTCCAAGTTCAACAAGCCCTTTGATGCCGGCCTCTGCCTCGATGAAAAATTCAAGGTCAAGTTCGTCTTCGATAACGACGACCGCGACGCGGCCCCCGAGCTCACTCCGGAGCAAATGATCGGCGAAGTCACCCTTGGCGACGGCCGCAGCGCCCAGATCTATCAGACCGACAAGGCCTATCATCTGCCCGGCGTGGTCACCAAGAAGGATCCCAACGGCATCCGCATCGGCCGCTCCATCCTCCAGCGCGACCTGCCCGCCGAGCAGGTCCTCAAACTCCTCGCCGCCGGCAAAACCGACCTGCTGCGCGGCTTCGTTTCCAACCGCACCAAGCGCAAGTTCGACGCCCACCTTACTTTCGACATCGCCACCGGCAAAATCGGCTTCGAATTCGAGCCCCGCCCCGACAAAAAGCCAGCCGCCACCGCCGCTGCCACCGCCGGCACCGACGCCCCCAAGGTGCCAGTCAAAAAATCCGCCGCCAAAAAAATAGCCGCCAAGAAGCCGGCTAAAAAGGCCGCCAAAAAGGTCGCCAAGACATAGACTGCCGCGCCGTGAAGGCGGCGTGACTTGTCTGCAAGAGGGGATTGGGTGGCCCGCCCGTTTGCCCATGCGCGGTCAAGCAGAGCCGACATTTTCCCGGCCCGCAACGGATCCCCGCTTCCCTTCTGGCGGGTTCCACGCTACGCCTTGGCGCGTGCTCCGCTCGCTCCGGTTGATGAACTTCCGCTGTTTTGAGTCGCTGGCCATCGAGGTGCCGGCGGCCGGGGTGGTGTTGGTCGGCGACAATGCCCAGGGCAAGACCTCGATCCTCGAGGCGCTGTGCGTGCTGCTGCGGTTGCACTCGCCGCGCACCCGCCGCCTGCCCACGCTGACCCGCAGTGGCAGTGAGGGCTTCGGCGTGGCGGGCGACCCTTGGCAGCAAGAACGGCAAGTCCGCCACTCGCGCGAGGGCCTCCTGCTCAAAGTCGATGGCGAAACCCGCGCCAGCCAGGGCGCCTACCTCGACGACGGCGGTCTGGTGGTGTGGATGGGCAACGAAGACCTCGATCTCATCCGCGGCCCGGGCGAGGGACGCCGCCGCTACCTCGATTTCCTCGGCTCCCAGCTCGACCCGGATTACCGCCGCGCCTGGTCGCGCTATCGCCAGGCCCTGCGCGCCAAAAACCTGCTGCTCAAGGACGGCCGGCCGCGGGATGCTGAAATCCTCGCCTACGAGGAAATCCTCGTCGCCACCGGCACCTTGTTGATGGAATCGCGCGGCCGCCTGGTGGCCGCCCTCGCGCCGCTCGCCGCCGCCGCTCAATCCCTGGTCAGCGGCAAAGACGAAATTCTAACGCTCCACTACCTCCCCGCCAGCGGCCCAGACCTGCGCGAGGCCATGCTGCGGGCCCGCGACCGCGAAGCCCGCTTGCGCCAAGCCGTCGTCGGCCCCCATCGCGACGACCTCGGCCTGCGCCTCCACGGCATGCCCGCCGCCGATTTCGCCAGCGAAGGCCAACTTCGCACCCTCGCCCTCGCCCTTAAGCTCGCCCAAGGCAAATTGCTCGAACAACGCGCCGGCATACCCCCCATCTATCTGATGGATGATATTTTTGGCGAGCTCGATCCGGGTCGCCGCAATGCGCTGATGAACCACCTGCCCGCCACCGCGCAAAAATGGATCACCACCACCCACCTCGACTGGCTCCACGACACCCCGGCCGTCGCCGCCATCGCACGCTTCCGCGTCATCGACGGCAAGGTGAGCCGGTGACGGACCGGATGGCGGCCGCGCCCCACTTTTTAGTTTGCTGTCTGCCTTTGGCGTCTGGCGCGGCCACCGACCCACAGCTCACGCAGGAGTTAGACCCACGAGGACAAAGGCGGTGCACAGGCAGAGCGCATAAAAAATGTGGAGCGCGCCGTTGTAGCGCACGAAACGGGCTCGCTCGGGCTCGCTGAGTGCTTCCGGGGTGCTCATCGCCTTCGCTTCGAGGCGAGCAAATGTGGCCAGGTGGATTCCCACCCAGAGCGGCGCACCGATAACGGCTGCGGCGAGCGCCAGAGAGGCTCCGCGCCCGGTCTGCAAGGCCACGACGGCGAACAGGCTGATCGCGACAAAATGAAAACCGAAGACCGCCCAATAAGCAATGATCCGCGCCGGATAGCGCTTCCGATAGCCATCGAGCAGCGTGTGGAGTTCCCTCGGTCGGCCTTCTTCCAGAAGCCACGTCAGGAGCGTCCCGAGAACGGCCGTGTGTGCGGCCATGGCTCCTGCGACGACGCCGGAGCCAACCAAAGCGAGGAGCCGGATTGTCGAGTAAATGCCCATGACGTTGGCTTCCAGCGCGTACGGGTGATGAGGATCGAACTCACGCCTCAAGCTTGGGAAGCTCACGTTCTACCATTGAACTACACCCGCGTCGCTGCCGAGTCACTAGCCAATACCGGGATTAACCGATTGGCAACGTCAATCTTCACGGTGCGGAAAATTCGCCGGTGCCGGGCGAAGTGTGAAATGACCGGCCCGGGACGTTGAAAAAATCAAAAAAAAATCTTGCGGAGCTGGTAGATCTACTGTTTTCTCACGTTCAGAAGACGCGGGCATAGCTTAGTGGTAAAGTCCTAGCCTTCCAAGCTAGCCAGGCGGGTTCGATTCCCGCTGCCCGCTCCATATTTAGAAATTCCGCCGAAACTCAAATAATTTAACCAACCATCCGCCCCCCGATTATGAAAAAGACTGTTCGCTTCGCCCTGCTGAGTGCTGCTCTGGGATTGCTGTCCTCCTCCGCTACATTCGCCGCAGTGGATTGCGTGAAACTCGCCTTATCGGTCAAACATTCCGTCGCCGCCAATCCGTCCGCCACCCTGCAAATTGTTGAAAAGCAGGTAGCCGCAAACCCTGGCTGCGCCTGTGAACTGGTGAAAGCCGCCATTGAAGGCTCCAAAGCGGATGTGAAATTGGTGGCCGCCATCGTTGAAACCGCTGCCACCGTCGCCCCCGAGCATCGCCGTCTCATTGGCCAATGCGCAGTGGCGGTCGCTCCCGACGCCCTTCCCAATGTGCAAGCCGTGCTCGCCAAACTCGAGCCTCATCAGAAAAGCAAGCCGCTGGCCGGTTCCAAGGATGCGATGAAAGGCAGCGCCAAAGGCGGTGAGGTACCTCCGGTGCCGACGAGTAATCCACTCGACTTCCCAGGTTCCGGCATCGGCGACCCGCCAGTCCATGTGGGCGGCAATCCCGGTGGCCCCGGTGGCTTCCCAATCCTGCCCCCAGGCTTACCGAGTTTCGTGCCGCCGATCGTCACGCCGCCAATCATCACGCCGCCGCCAGTGACCACTCCGACCGTTCCGAACAACCCTACGTGAGTGATCCTGCAACGGTCTCTAGCAATCCCTACGAATCCCCTCCCTTAGCCTAAGTCATTTCATGAAACGCAATTTCGTCCTTATTTTCGCTTCCGTGCTGGCAGTCGGCTCGGCCTCTGCTGCCGATGGCCTCTATTACATCGGCAGTGAAGCCCAGCAATCCGTGCCACTCAAGTGGGTCGTCGGCTTGGATCTCACCTACGACGACAATGTGACTCCCGGGTCCGTCCCCCAGGACAGCGGCACCTCCCTCAACCCTTATGTGGGCTGCTCCTTTGTCAGCATGACACCCCAGACCACCTGGGACGTCTACACCCGCTTGGGCGTCATCACCTACCTTGACAAGCCGAGTTCGGTGCCAGACACCACCTATCCGCAGCTCCATGCGGGCATCAACCTCACTCATCGCTTCGACGAGCGCTTGCGCCTTTCCAGTCGCAACTTCATTTCTTATGAGCTCGAGCCGAACTATTCCTACGGGTTTGCCACGTCGCGCCAAGCCGGTGCCTACTTGTTCTGGGAGAGCGACAATGCCTTGGGCTATCGCTGGTTCGAACGCCTCGCTACCTACACCGGAGTCAACCTGACCGGCTTGTCATACGCTGACCTGCAGAACCAGGATCGCTTCACGTGGACGCTGTATAATCAATTCCGCTATCAGCTCACGCCCCAGCAGACGGTGCTGACTCTGGATTATCGCTACGGTCAAACCGCTGCCAGCGACTTGGCCTCCGATTCCACCGATCAATATATCCTGCTTGGCATCGAGCATCGCTTCAGTCCGAACACGATCTTGGTTGCCCGCGCCGGTGCCCAGCTGCGCTCGGTCAATGTCGGCGGCGACTCCACCAATCCGTTCTTGGAAATGGCGCTTAATTCCCAAATCAATGAGGATCTCATGCTCAAGGCGTTTGTTCGCTACAGCGTGGAAGGCTACGATACCGTCCAGCAAATCAGCACAGCCACCTATGACTTCAGCCAGCGCGAAACCCTCCGCGTCGGGGTCTCCGGTGAGTATAAGATTTCACCGATGTTTTCCATATTTGGCGGCGTCGACTACATTCCGGCCAATTTCAAGGACGGCAATCTGGTTGCCGGAACAGGCGCGGCAACGGTCAGCGGCTTGAGCACGGACCTGGTCAATATCAGCGCCGGCCTGACGGTGAAGTTCACCGACAATCTCTATGGCACGCTGTCCTACAACTACACGGATGCGACCTCCGATTTTGCCTATCAGTCGTATAACCGCAACCGCGTCACCGTCGGCGTCCGCTACGAATTCTGACCTGTCCGGGAACGGAATGCTTTAACCGATACCATCCGTAACAAAATTATTTGACTTGTCTTAAGCTCCCGCAATGTCTCTCATTGCGGGAGTTTTCTTTTGATTTTTGCCAATTGCTGCCTACATTCACCCCCAGTCCACAACGCCATGCCCACCAACGCGCCTCAACAAAGTGAAACGGCCCTTCATGCCTTCGATTACTGGCAGGTCATCAAGAACCGTTACGGCTTGATTCTCCTGACCCTGCTGCTGGTCTTCATGACCGCCTCAGTCATCACCTACGTGATGCCCAAGAAATACGAGAGCTACGCCAAGATCGAGGTCAAGCCCAGGGGGGCCATGCTGACCGTGTTTAGAGGCATGGACGAGACCAGCGGCAACCGCCTCACGACGGCGAATTTTTTCAACACCGAGTTTGAAAAGATCAAGAGCCGTAAATCGCTGCAGAAAGTCATCGATAATCTGGATCTGGTCAACAGCTGGAGCTTGGACCGCGAGGCGGTGCTGGGCGTTCTCATGGGCATTGTCAGAACCGATAACATTCGCGGCACGGACTTGATCACCATCAGCGTGCGCCATTCCGATAAGGATGAAGCCAGGGACATCGCCGCCGAGGTGGCAGCGGCCTACAAGGAATATCGCAGCGAAAGTGAAAACAAGGAGGGGGTAGTCGCGCTGGAGGAACTCAAGAAGGCGGTGCGGGCGCAGGAAGACATTGTGGAAGAGCGGCGCAAGGTTCTCGCCAACATTGTGCGCGCCAAGGGAATCATCTATTACGGGTCGGATTCCTACTACCGCAACACCGGCATGGAAGATGACAACGGTGCCAAGGTTGCCAGCGACACCTACACCCAGTTGGAGACCGAAAAAGCGCAGTTGGAGAGCATGATTCAAAGCCTGCTGAAATACAGTGCGGACCAACTCATGGTGTATGCCTCAGGCTTGCAACTTCCAGACAACGTGGTCCAAACGCTCTATCCGAAGTATCTCGACCAGAAGACCCAAGTCCAAGGGTTGAAGCAACAGGGCCTCGGCCCGCAGCATCCGACAATGCTGGCCAGCGCCCAGATCCTCGAGTCAATGAAAAAACAACTCGATGAGGGGGTCGTGTCGCTGCGTGACACCCTGCAGGCGAAGCTCGAACTCGCGGAAGCCCGCTTCAAGCGCGCGCAGTCCAGCAAGAACGAAAAACGCGGTGAAGCCATCAAGAAGGGCCTGGATGCCCAGGACTATGTGGATGCCAAACGCGATTTCGAGTCGGAGCAGGAAATGCTCCAACAGATGAAACTCAAATTGATCGGCGAGGAAATTTCCACGAAAATGCCCAATGAATCCATCATCGTCCACGATGATCCGGTCAGTTCACAGAGTCCGGTAAGCCCCAACGTGCCCCTTAATTTGATGCTCGGCGCGGTCATCGGCCTGATCTTCGGGCTGGGCATTGCCTTCTTCCTCGAATATCTCGACACCTCCGTGAAAACCCTCGAGGACGTCGAGCGCTATTTGCAGGTGCCGGTTCTGGCGGTCATTCCCAAGGACATCGGCATCCTCCACAAACAAAACGGCATGAGCCCGGATGCCGAGGCCTATCGGATTCTGCGGACCAACATCGAGTTCAACCGCAAGAACCCGGAAGACAACTCGATCACCGTGGTGTCCGGCGGCGCCGGCGAAGGCAAGTCAACCACGCTCGTCAATCTGGCCTACGTCTGTGCACAGGGCGGCTATACCACCCTCATGATCGATGCCGACTTGCGCCGTCCGCGACTGCATACCTTCTTTGACATCAGCAATTCGGTCGGCCTGACCAATTATCTGACGACCGAACTGATGCTTGAAGACGTCATTCTCCAGACTCCGGTGGATAACCTGTATTTCATGCCCTCGGGCATTCTGCCGGCCGACGCCGCCGGTATTCTCAACTCGCGCCGCATGTCGGAACTCATTCAGGACGTCAAACAACGTTTTGACCTGGTGCTGGTGGACAGCCCGCCGATTCTCGGCGTCAGCGATGCGGCCGTGCTGGCCAGTGAAGTGGACCTGACCATGATCGTCGTGCAACATCGCAAGCTGCCGCGCAACATGCTGCTGCGGGTGAAGCAGGCGGTTGAAAACGTCGGTGGCAACGTGATCGGGGTCGTCCTGAACAATGTGGATGTGCGCAGCGACAGCCAATACCAGTACTACACGAGTTATTACACCTACTACGCTCCTGCCGAATCGCAGATCGGGCCGCCCATCGCGGGAGCTCCCACCAAGCCTACTGCCGCCGCCAAGAATCAACCCGCCCCGCGCGGGACTGACACTGAGCTGTATTGATAACCCCGCACCCTGTGAAACACCCTGTCACCATGAATATCAAAGCATTCATCCTTGGAAGCATTGCTTCGCTCCTGCTTGCCGTCACCCTCTTTGGCCAGACTCAGATCAAGCCGGGCCGGGCGGTTACCATCACCATCCTGGGCGTGCCCACGGAGGAAAAAAGCCGCTTCGATGGCACCTATCCGGTCTCGCAAAGCGGCAATATCAACATGCCGCACATCGGCGAGGTCAAGGCCGCCGGGTTGCAGGCGGACGAACTCTCACGCGTGCTCCAAGCCACGTATAAGAGCCGCGGAATCTACACCAATCCCACCATCCAGGTGCTCAGTTCGAGTGCCGATACCCTCGATAAGCAGGTGGTGCACATTGGCGGCCAAGTGCGGCGTCCCGGGCCGACGGAATTCACCCAGGGGCTCACGCTCTATCAGGCGATTCAAGCCGGCGGAGGACCTACTGAATTTGGCAGCATGAACCGGATCAAATTGTTCCGCAATGGCAAGCAGCGCCAGTACGACATGACGGAGGCAAAGAACATGGCCATTCCCCTGGAGCCCAACGACACCATCGAGGTGCCGCAAAAGGGCTGGTTGGGGAAGTGAAATCAGATGTCTTGACCCGCCTGCCAGTGACCCTGCACCCCTGGTTGACTTCATTGCCATGAGCCCGCCCCGCTCCGCCGCCAGCCTGCTGCTTGGTGTCATTGCAACCTTGGCTTGGCCAGTATCGGCGACGGGCGAGGACTTGCCCGCCGCCAGTCTGCAATGCTTGAAATCCGAGCAATTCGCCGAGCGCGAGCAGGCGCAGGCGGAGCTGCTGGCATGGACGCGGCAGCGCCCGGACACCTCGCCGGAAGCTCTTTATCAGCTATCACGGACGGCGGACGATCCCGAGCAGCGTGAGCGGTGTTTGGCGGTGCTGCGGGAACTTGTGACCGATGAATTTCTGCGCAACGGCGTCGGCTACATCGGGTTCCGCATGAACCCTAACACCGAAGCCGTCAACGTCCCCGGCGAGGCCGCGCCGCGCTTCGCCATGCGGGTGCTCCAGGTGGAGCCCGACACGCCCGGGCAAAAGGCCGGCCTGCTCGGCGGCGACTTGCTGCTCGGCGTGGACGATACCGTCTGGCATCAGGACGACAGTTCCATCGTCGTCAGCGACAAAATCAAATCCTTCAAAGCGGGCACCCGGGTCACGCTCAAGTTGTTCCGCGAAGGCAAGGTCGTCGAGTTGCCGTTGGTCTTGGGGCGCCGCCCGGCGGCCGCCGACCTGCTGCAGTTCGGCCTGTTTGGCGGATTGGGCGGATTGGGTGGCGTGCCTATGCAAGCGAGTCCCGAGGCGGTAGCCGCCGCCGAGCACGCCGCCAGGGATGACTATTTCCGCCACTGGCTGGCCGCCCGTAAAGCCAAGGACTGAGGCCCCGTCCGCAGATGGGAGGATCTGGTTTTTGGCATCGACAATCCGCGAATATGTGCGACTTTCCTCCGGTATTCGAACTCCCTAGCAACTCGTCCATGATCAGCACCCCGTTTCGTAGAGTGGCTGCAGCCGTCGCCTTGGTCGCGGCGTCCTGTGCGGCCTGTGCCCAGCAAGCCGACTTCAATGAGGTTGGCAAACAAATGGCCATCACGCTGCAAAATAATCATTTCTCCCGCGTGCCGTTTGACAAGGAGCTGAGCCAACGGTTTCTCGACAAGTTTCTCCGCGATCTGGATTACCAGCGGCTCTACTTCACCCAGGTGGACGTGGATGGCTTCCGGACGAAATACGGCGACACCCTCCACACCTTGCTGCTGGAAAAGAAGTGCATGGTACCCGCCAGCGAGATTTATGGCATCTTTGTGAAGCGGGTGGAGGCCCGCGTGGCGCTCACCGACAAGCTGTTGAAGGAGGCCGCTTTTGATTTCACCGCCGATGAATCCGTCGCCCGCACTCGCAAGGAGGCGGCGTGGCCCAAGGATGAGAAACACGCTGCCGACCTCTGGCGCTTGCAGCTCAAGGAGGCGGTTCTGAGTGAAACGCTCCGCCGCGAACTTCTCGCCAAACTCGCCAAGGAACAGGACAAAGCCGATCCGAGCAAGGGCGACCACGATCCGAAGGAGAAAATCGCCCTCCGCTACCGGCGCTTCCTCAACAGCGTCAAGGACGTGGATGCGGAGGACATCGCCAAATACTTTCTCAGTGCGGTGGCCACCACCTACGATCCGCACACCGATTACATGAGCTTTCGCGAGATGAACCGTTTCAAGGACGGCATGAAAAACGAACTCGTCGGCATCGGTGCGCTGTTGCAGGCCGAGGACGACGGTGCCACCAAGATCATGGGCATCGTGCTTGGCGGGCCGGCGGATCGCAAGGGCAACCTTAAACTCAACGACCGCGTGGTGGCGGTGGATTCCATCAACTCCGGCAAGCCCGAAGACATGATTGATATCATGTTCATGAAAATCGACAAAGTTGTCGATCTGATCCGCGGCAAAGTCGGCTCCGCGGTGGCCTTGAAGGTGGAGCCCGCCGGAGCCCCTCCCGGCGAGACCAAGATTTATGTGATCGAGCGCGACAAGGTGGAACTCAAGGATGAGCAAGCCTCCGGACAAGTCATCGAGTCAAAATCCGACAAGGGCCCGAGCCGGCGCCTTGGTGTCATCACCTTGCCGTCGTTCTACGCGGATTTCGACGAAGGTAAGGTCCGTTGCTCGGTGGATGTCGAACGCATCTTGCTGCGCCTCATCGAGGAAAAGATTGACGGCTTGATTCTGGACCTGCGCAACAACGGCGGCGGTTCACTGGATGAAGTGCGCCGCATGACCGGATTTTTCATCGATCGCGGGCCAGTCGTGCAAGTCAAAGACAACCGCGGCCGGGTGCAAGTGAAGGAGTCTGAGAACCGCAAGCCCATCTATGAAGGGCCGATGGTCATCATGTCCGACAAGAGCAGCGCCTCAGCCAGCGAGATTCTGGCAGGAGCCTTGCAAGACTTCAATCGCGTGATTGTGGTGGGCGAGTCATCCACCTTCGGCAAGGGCACCGTCCAACAACCCATGTCCATCGCCGAAATGATGCCGTTTTTCGCCGCCCGCGATCATGCCGGCTATTTGAAACTGACGATTCAGAAATTCTATCGGCCATCGGGGTCGTCGACGCAGATGGATGGGGTGGTGCCGCAAGTGGTGCTGCCCAGCCAGTTGGATGGCTTGGAGATCGGCGAGAGTTTCCTGGACAACGCGATGCCGCACGATCGCATCAGTCCGGCACCGGGCTTCAAGCCGTTGGAGGAAAGCGCGCTGTTCATAGCCCGCCTCAAGGCGATGAGCCAGGAACGGGTGAATGCGTCCAAGGACTTTGCTTATATCATTGAGGACGTCATGAAAAACAAGGTCCGCATCAAGGAGAACAAGGTGTCCCTCAACAAGGCCGCCCGTGAGCGCGAACTCGCCGAGGCAGAGACGCTGCGGCGCGAGCGCAACAGCGAACGCCGCGAGCGGTTTTCCAAAGTGGCCGCCGAAGACAAGAAAACATTCCGCTTTAGCAAACTGACCCTCGATGATCTCGACAAGGGTGCTGATATCCACGAGTACGATCCGGCCGCCGATAATGTCGATTACATGCGACGGGCCAAGGATGAAACCGCCGACCTGGACGACTCGCCAAAGTGGCCATCGGGTCTCGATCCGGTGAAACGCGAGTCAATCATGGTGCTCAGAGGCCTGGCCGATCTCACCGAAAATGCCCGGCTGGCCGGAACCCCCAAGAAACCCTCCGCGGAAAATTGATGCCGGCGGTGGCCGACAATCTGGCGGTGGTGCGCGAGCGGATACAAGCCGCGTGTCGGCGGGTGGGCCGTAACGCGGATTCGGTGGAGTTAATCGCCGTGTCCAAGACCATTCCGGCCGCAGGCATCCGTGAAGCTTTCGACGCAGGGCAGACGCTGTTTGGTGAAAGCCGTTTGCAGGAAGCCGCAGCCAAAATCGAGGCGCTGCCCGCCGCGTTGCACTGGCATTTCATCGGCCGCGTCCAAACCAATAAAGTCCGCAAACTGCTGCCGGCGTTTGAAGTCATTCACGCCATTGATTCATCGCGCCTGGCAGCCTACGTGGATGAAATCGCCGCCGAACTCGGTCTTTTCCCCAAGGTCTTCCTGCAAGTCAACCTTGCCGCAGAGTCCTCCAAAGGTGGCTTCGAACCGGCCCGCTTGCGCGCCGAGATGGCCGCTCTGCTGCGCTTGCCGCGAATTGAAATCCTCGGCCTCATGAGCATTCCTCCGGCCGGACCCGATGCGGAATCCGCCCGCCCTTGGTTTGTCAGGCTGCGCGAGTTGCGCGACTCCCTCGAGCAGGAGGCCGGGGTCGGCCTGCCCGCCCTGAGCATGGGCATGAGCGGCGATTTTGAGGTGGCCATCGAGGAAGGTGCCACCCATGTGCGCGTCGGTTCGGCCATCTTCGGCAGCCGCACCTACCGGCTGGATGGTGAGCTCGGATAGACCAAAGACAATTACTATGCCCCAGTCACTTACCCACGCCGCCGTCATCGGCAACGAACTCGCACTCTCGTTCTCCGATGGAGCGGAAGTCTACCTTGAACTGCCGCTGCTGCGCCGCGCCTGTCCCTGCGCCGCCTGCCAGGGCGAGCCGGATGCCCTGGGCCGCGTCGTGCGCCCCCACGTCGAGCACGGTCCCAAGGCCTTCGATCTGGTGAAATTCGAGGGTGTGGGTGGCTATGCCGTGCAGTTGCATTGGGCCGACGGCCATGCCTATGGCATCTACACGTACCCCTATCTTTTTCGTCTGGCCGGGTTGTAGTGGTGAGTTCACGCGCCAGTGCCAGGAAGGAAACGCTTGCCAGACCCGCCGCCTTGGCTAACTTTCTCTCATGCATGTCCCCCTCGTAATGACTGTGATTGGCAAGGACCGCCCGGGCTTGGTTGAAACCGTGGCACGGCTGGTGGCCGAGCACGGCGGCAATTGGCTGGAAAGCCGGATGTGCCGTCTGGGTGGTGAGTTTGCCGGCATCCTGCGGGTCCACATCGCCAAGGACAACCAAGCCGCCTTGGAAGCCGCCTTGCGCGGGTTGGGCCAGCACGGGCTGGCAGTCCAAGTGCAAGTCGACCGTGGTGCCGACGCCGCGCCGCTGCAGCGGTTGGCCCGCCTGGAAATCATCGGTCAGGACCGCCCCGGCATTGTCCAACAGATTTGCGCGGCGCTCGCGGTGCATGGCGTCAACGTTGAGGAATTCACCAGCGAATGCACCAGTGCCCCGATGTCCGGCGAGCTGTTGTTCCACGCCAACATCACCATGCAACTGCCCGCCGCCTGCCAGCTCGCCGACTTGCGGCGCGAAGTGGAAAAACTCGCCAACGACCTGATGGTCGACGCGGATTTTGAAGAGCTGGAGTGAGCGCCAAGGACGCCGGGAGGAGATGGAGGATTGTGGATCGTGGATTGTAGTTAGAAGACCGAAGGCTCTTCATCCACGATCCACGATCTCCCCGCTCAGATCCCGTAGGCGTCGCCGGTGCCGTAGTGCTCGATCATGTAGTCCATGTCCTTGTCGCCGCGGCCGCTGAGATTGACCAGCACGGTGCGGGCCAGATCCGGGTTTTCGCGCGCGAGGCGCATGGCGTGGGCGACGGCATGTGCGCTTTCCAGCGCGGGAATAATGCCTTCGTTGCGGCTGAGCACGTAGAAGGCCTCCACCGCGGCGGTATCCGTCGCGGTGACATAATTGACCCGGCCGCTGTCCTTGAGATGGCAATGTTCGGGGCCGACGCCTGGATAATCGAGTCCGCTGGCGATGGAGTGGACGGGGGCGGGTTCGCCCTGTTCATCTTGCAACAGATAGCATTTGAAGCCATGGATGACGCCTTCCTTGCCATAGGTCATGGTGGCCGAGTGTTCACCGAGAACCGAACCCTTGCCGAGCGGTTCGACGCCGTGCAGTGCCACCGGATCATTGATGAAACCAGCGAAAATCCCCATCGCGTTGCTGCCACCACCGACACAGGCGGTCACAATGTCCGGCAGGTCGCCGGTCATTTCAATGAATTGCTCGCGCGCTTCAATCCCCACAACCTGTTGGAAATCGCGCACCATCATCGGGAACGGGTGCGGCCCGACCACCGAGCCGATGCAGTAGATCTGATTGACCGGGTCCTGCACATAGGCGGTGAGAGCGGCATCCACCGCCTCCTTGAGGGTGCGCAGGCCGTGGGTGGCGGGGATGACCCGCGCGCCGAGGATTTGCATGCGTGCGACGTTAGGTGCCTGTTTGGCCATGTCCACCTCACCCATGTAGATATCGCATTCGAGGCCGAAGTACGCGGCAGCGGTGGCCAGCGCGACGCCATGCATGCCGGCGCCGGTCTCGGCGATGAGTTTTTTCTTGCCCATGTAGCGGGCGAGCAGGCCTTCGCCCATGCAATGGTTGAGTTTGTGGGCACCGGTGTGGTTGAGGTCCTCGCGCTTCAGATAGATCTGGGTCCTGCCGAGTTTCTTGGACAAGCGGGCGGCATGATAGACAGGGGTCGGCCGGCCTTGAAAGTGGCGGCGGATACGGCGCAATTCCTCGATGAAATCGTGTGAGCGCGAGACAATCTCATACGCCTGGCGGATCTCAGCGAGCGGTGCCTCGAGCGGCGGCGGGACAAAACTGCCACCGTAGGTGCCGAAAAATCCGGCGGAATCGGGCATGTGGCGGAGCGATTGGGGGGTGGCGGCGGGAATCATGGCGGTGGCTTGGCTAACGTGCACGCGGTTTTGGCATTTGCGCCCCCGCCTGTCAAGGGGCCGCTTTTGTGCTGTACCGGTGGCGGGATTGGGTTTAGTTCCTTGCGCCTGCCGGTGGTTGCAGAATGGGTTCAAGGCATGGTTCACTCGCTTCATTTTGAGAAAGTCAAACGTCTGTTCGCGACGCTGCTGCCGTTTGCGTGGCTGGCGTTGCTGGTTATTGCCGTGATCTCCTTGTATCGGGAATGGGGCGGCATCCATGTGTCCGACATCAACGCGGCCCTGCTGCGCATCGGGCCGCGGCATCTGGCGATCGCGCTCGGTCTAACCGCCGTGAGTTTGCTGCTCAACGCGTCGCTGGATTTGGTGGCACTGCGCTGGTTGAAGCGGGATTTGCCGCTCGGCCAGGTGCTCGGCACCGCATTGATCGCGAGTTCCTTCAGCATGAATGGTGGGGGCACCGTGTTGGGTGGGGGCACCATTCGCATGCGATTTTATGGCAATCTGGGACTGGGCGGCGCGGAGATCGCCAGACTCACCGGTTTCCTGCTGGTTGCCGGCTGGCTCGGCCACGCGCTGCTGGCGGGCGTCCTGCTGTTCAGTGCGCCGCCGGACCTGCCATGGTTGCCGGAGGCGGCGGGCCGCACCATCGGATCCCTGCTGCTGCTGTCCTGTGGCGGGCTCGTCGCCCTCTCCATCACCGGTTGGCGTGGCCGCAAACTGGATTTTTTGCCGCCCTTTGGCATTCTAATGGCGACCTTGTTCGTGTCGGCGCTCGACTGGTTGTTCGCCGGCCTGGCGCTGCGGGTGTTTCTGCCGCAGGCCGTCTCCACGCTGGCGTTTCTCGCGGCCACCGCCGTCGGCCAGGCCCTCGGCGCGGCCAGTCAGGTGCCCGGCGGGGTGGGTGTGATGGAGTTGTCCATCAGCAAATTGGCCGCTGGCATGATGCCCGCCCCGATGATTGCCGGGGCGTTGCTGACGTACCGGCTCATCTATTATCTCATCCCGTTTCTCATCGCGGTGGCTGCCGTGGGTGCGCGTGAAATCTGGCGCAAACGCCACTGGGCCAAAATCACCGTCGACGGCACCGCCCGCGCCTGGTCGGCCATCGCGCCGCGGCTGGCGGGCATGAGCGCGCTGGCGGGCGGCTTCGTGCTGATGCTCTCGGCAACCACTCCGATGGAGGCGAGCCGGCGGATTCTGTTGGAAGAATTCATACCGCTGCCATTTGTCGAGGCCTCGCATTTTCTATCAAGCATCGTGGGGGCGATCATGATCATTGTGGCTAACGGCTTGTTGCGGCGGGTGTATGCCGCATGGTGGATTGCCGTGCTGATGGCCGGCGGCGGGGTGGTGTTTTCCCTGCTTAAAGGCTTCGATTGGGAGGAAGCGTTGGTGTTATGCGTGTTTCTGGGCGCGTTGCTGCCGTTCCGCGCCAAGTTCCATCGCCACGCCGCTATTTGGACCCGCCGCTTCACCCCGCAGTGGTGGGCCCTGATTCTATCCATCGTCGGCGTGTCCATGTGGTTCGGCTTCTACACCAGCCGTCATGTCGGCTACGAGGCGGACCTGTGGTGGCAGTATTCATTTGAAAACGACGCCGCCCGCTTGCTGCGCGGCATGGCTGGCAGTGCCCTCATCATGCTGTTGGTGGCGCTGACCCAGTGGCTGCGGCCGGCCCCGCCGCGGGCCCCGAACCCGCAACCCGATCTGGCGAAAATCGCCGAGTTGGTGGCGCACTCGGCCCGCTGCAGCAGCGCCCTGGCGTTGGTGGGGGACAAGCAATTCCTGTTCAATTACGACCAAAGCGCGTTCCTGATGTATGGCGATCAGGGCCGCACCCGGGTGGCGCTGGCCGATCCGGTCGGCGATGAGGAAAAATTCGAGGGCCTCTACTGGCGCTTTGCCGAGCAGGCCCAGGACGAGGGCAGGCGGGTCGCGTTCTATCAAGTAAGTGCCGCCCTCATCCCGATCTGTGTGGAAATGGGATTGCGCGTCTACAAGCTCGGCGAGGAAGCGATGGTGCCGCTCGACACGTTTGACCTGGCGTCGGGCGAATTGAAGAAATTCCGCAAGGTGCTCAACCGGATGGAGCGCGAGGGCTGGCGCTTCGAAATCTGGCAACCCCCGCAAGTCACCGCCCGCATCGATGAGCTGCGTGCGATTTCCGACGCCTGGCTCGCCCACCACAACGCCCGCGAGAAGGGGTTTTCGTTAGGTAGATTCGACGATGCTTACCTGTGCCGGTTGCCGGTGGCCGTGCTCATTGTCGCCGACCGGGTGGTGGCCTTCGGCAACGTGTGGCCGGGCAACGGCAAGGACGAATTGTCCACCGACCTGATGCGGCATTTTCCCGATGCGCCTAACGGTGTGATGGACTGCCTGTTCGTGCAACTGATGCTGTGGGGCAAACAACAAGGCTATCACTGGTTCGATCTAGGCATGGCACCGTTGTCCGGCTTGGCCGCCCGCCAGTTCGCGCCGCTGTGGTCCCGTATCGGCGGCTTGATCTATGACCGCGGCGAGGCGTTCTACAACTTCAACGGCCTGCGCGCCTGGAAAAGCAAGTTCCAGCCGGTGTGGCAGCCGCGTTACCTTGCACTATCAAAAGCGTGGGACTTGCCCGCGGTGATATTGGACATCACCACGCTCATCGGCAAACCGTCGTTGCGCTCTCGCAAACCGCGCGTCGGCCCGGAGCCCGAATCCCAACCCACTCCACCCCTAACATGATAGCCTCGAAATGGAAGTTGCTGCTGCGGCGCGTGTTTCTTGTCATCCAGTTACTGCTGTTGTTGCCGATCGGCTGGTTCATCTGGCACCTTTTGATGCCCCGCGGTTATTCCAGCACCAAGGCCGAGGTCCTGCCGCTGCAACTGTCCACCGGCGCGTTCCAAACCACCTATTATCCGGCCGCCAATCCCAGGGGCGTCCTCATCGTCGCCACCGGTGACGGCGGCTGGTCCGGGCAATGGGAGGAACCCATCGCCTTGCACGCAGCCGGTGCCGGTTATGCGGTCGGCGGCTGGGATTGCCGGAAATTCGCCAACACCCGAAGTTTCAACCAAGCCCAACTGGTGGAGGCGTTCAACGCCGCGGTGGCCGCCGTGCGCCAACGCGCCAAGCTCCCGGACACCTGCCCGGTGTGGTTCACCGGTTGGTCCACCGGTGCCGAATGGGCGCTGGCCGCCGCCGCCAGCCCCGAGCGCCCGCCCCATCTGATGGGCGTGCTTCCCGCCGCGCCCGGCGCCCGCAGCCGCTACGGCATCACCAGTCAGGACTTGCTAGGTTTGCCTTCCACCGGGCCGGACTCTTTTGCCCTGGCCGATTTGGCCCCGGCGCTGCAAGGTGTGCACGTCGTCCAGTTCTCGGCCGGTCTGGATCCGATGGATGATGCCGCCTGGCTCGACGCGCTGGGCCCGCGCACGCCCCACAAATTGATCCGCATCCCCGGCGTGTTGCATGACATGGACCGCGCGGGCGAGCGTTTCCAGGCCGAATTCGACATGGCGATCCAATGGATGTCAGATACGCCGCTTGCCCCCGGCGGGTGAGAGGGTGCTCTGCCCGTCCAAGCTCTCTATCCAATCGCCACGGGTAACCAGGGGACGCTTTCTCAGCCGCTTTCTCGTTCGGCTTTCAAACGAATGGTGCCAGCGGCGGGATCTTGAGGCGGCGGCATTTCCGGTAGATCAGGAAGTCGCGATCCAAGGTGGAAACCACGCTTTTGGCATGGAGTTCACTCATGCGCACGAGGCAGGCATCGGCCAGTGACATCGGCAACATTGCGGCTAATACCCGACGACCGGGCTGCTAGGCAGGGCGCTGTTTGACTCCGGTTCCGGCACCTCTCCCGCCAGCGCCGCCAGCCCGGCGCAGGTGGCCTGCCATTGGGCTGCGGACCACGGCGACGGCCGGTGGAGTTTGTCACGCAGCCGCTCGACCCGCTCCCAAGCGTCGGCCAGAAGCGGGGGCGGCAACTCGGCGATGGCGGCGGCGGCGACTTCCGCAGTGTCGCTGCGGTGGCAGATGAGCGCCACATCATTGCCGGCCGCGATCGCCAGTTTCGCGTCCGGCCCGCGGCCGTATCGGCGGGTGATGGCCGCCATGTCGAGATCGTCGGTTAGAACCAGGTGCCGGTCGAAGCCGAGTTGGTCGCGCAGGAAGTGCCGGATGATGCGCGGCGAGAGCGACGCGGGAAACCCGGCATCGATGTTAGGAAACTCGATGTGGCCCAGCATGACGGCATCGAGTTCCGGCATGAGGGCGGTGTAGGGGATCACGTCTTCGCGCATCAATTCATCCAAGGTGGCGGGGGAGGCGGGCAACTCGTGGTGGGGATCGGCCTCTGCGCGCCCGCCGGCGGGGAAGTGCTTGGCGCAAGTGGCGATGCCGCGCTTGCGCAGCCAGCGGTTCCATTGGCCGGCGTGATCGATCACGCGTTGCGGATCACGGCCCCAGCAACGCCCGCGCAGCGCGTTTTGGCTTGCCGGGTGGTGATCCAGATCCAACACCGGTGCCAGGTTCAAGTTAACTCCTAACAATCGCAGCAGGTCGCCCGTCAGCAGCCCTGCCCTCGCCGTCACTTTGGCGTCTGCACGGGCTGCCAGCGCGGGTGCCGACGGGGCCACGGGGGCCATCTCCTTGGTGCGGGTGACGCGCCCGCCTTCCTGGTCGATGGCGATGATCGGTTGCTGATGGGATAGATCCCGCAGCGCATCGGTGAGGGCACGGGTTTGCTCCGGGGACACCAGGTTGCGAGAAAACAGGATGAAGCCCGCCGGCTGCAGCTTGCGGAACAACGCCGCCTCCGCCGCGCTCAATGTAGGCCCCGCCAGCCCCAGCACTAACAAAGATCCGGCACTCGTGCTCACTTCAGCGTCTGGTGGAACTGGTCCTTGTCGGTCAGTGACAGGACGAAGGCGCTGAGCAGTTCGATGGTGTGGGAGATGTCATCGAGATGGGCGGTCTCGACCACCGAGTGCATGCAGCGCAGGGGCAGCGACACCAGCGCGCTGGGAATCCCCTCGCGACTGGTGAAAATCTTGTCGGTATCGGTGCCGGTGAAGCGGCTGCTGGCTTCGTGTTGGACCGGGATTTTGCCTGCGGCGGCAACCTCCAGCAGGCGCTTGACCACTTTGGGATGGTTGGCCGTGCCGTGGGTGAGGGTGGGCCCACCGCCGAGTTTGACGCTGCCGGTCTTGGCCGGATCAAGGCCGGGGGTGTCGGTGGCATGGGTGACGTCGAGGCAGATGCACAGCTCCGGTTGGATCCGATAAGTGGCCATCGTCGCGCCGTGGCCGCCGATTTCCTCCTGGATGGCGTTGAGGCAAACCAGGCTGTAGGTCGGTTTCTTCTTGGATGTGGCCAGGCGTTTCATCACCTGGGCGATGATGTAGCCACCGATCCGGTTGTCCAGAGCGCGACTCACCAGGCGCCGCTGCGCCAATTCGAGCGGACCGTCTTGATAGACCGCGGGATGGCCGACGCGCAAGCCGAGCGCCGCGACCTCCGCTGCGTTGGAGGCGCCGACGTCGACCCACAGGTCGTGCACGGCCGGGGCTTTTTCGCTGCCGAGTTCATCGCGCCGCAGGTGGATGGCGGTGTTGCCGATGATGCCGGACACCGTCCCCTTGTCGCCCAACAGGCTGAGGCGGCGGCCCCTGGCGGTGGCGGCGTCCGAGCCGCCCACGCGGTCGAGCCGCAGGAACCCCTTGTCATCGATGTGCTTGATCATGTAGCCGATCTCGTCGGCGTGGGCTTCGAGCATGATCGTGCGCTTCGACTTGCCGGGGAGAGTGGCCCAGGTCGAGCCATAGGCGTCGCACGCCACTTGCGGCGCGTGCTGCCCGATCCACTCCGCCCACACCTGCTGGCCCGGCATTTCAAAACCGGTCGGACTGGGGGTCTCAAGCAGGCGGAACAAAAACTCGCGGTCATCTTTCTTCATGCGCGGTATTGAAGCGCATTGCCGCCCGCTGACAAGCGCGGATCGAGGAATGCCGGCAAATCGCCCGGCACGCGGGGGCCCGAGGCCCGATGCAAGATGAATATTGACGGTTTGTCTGACCTCAACTACGATATTGCTCGCTCGCCTTCGGCCTGATTTTGTACTTGAAGCCGGCCCGGAACCTGGGTGCTCCCACAGTCGCAGCGTAGAATCCGGTGTCTTGAGCGCTTAAGCCGGAATCGTCGGCCCTTTGTAGGTGCTCCAAAATTTGGCAATATTGACCCGAATCTCCGACTCTGACCTTTTGGATGGCGCGCAATTGTCTGCCCAGTGCCTACCCGGATGAAGAGTATCCCAACTGGGTCTGGCTCCCTTGTAACGTCCGCCTCCTGGATCATGGTTGCCGAAACCATCAACCACTGAATTCCAAAGAGGATGGTAGAACTGGATTAACAAAGATTCTCCCAAGGGAATCCAAATGTCGTCGACGACAAGATAGCGGCACCAAAAATCGGAGACTGATAGATTAAATGTGTCCTCCACAGACTTTCGGTGTTCATCGAGTCGTCTGAACAACGCCGTTCCCTTTGATGACACTTCGCTATCACCCCCTCCTTTTCGCCCTCCCGTCGGCACAGCCTTGCCCACATAAATTGGCAGGTGGAGTTCATTACTCCCATTGTTCCATCTACTAATCGGCGCATACGCATCAAAGTTACCCATGTAGTAAATTGCATAGACACCGGCACCATCAAATCGCTTAATGGCACTGATGGGAATCGGTTCGGAATTGATTAGTGAATGGGTGACACTTCTCCCCAAGTTCTCTTTCTCAAGTGGATTGTAAGGCTTCATTATTGGATTGGAGGGAATCGCGGGCAGAGTCTTGAATGAGTGCCTTAGCCACAGACTCCCCTACGATTCTTGCAAGCTCCATCGGAACAGCATTGCCGAGTTGCCTCATGGCTTCTGTCCAACTGCCTGAAAATGTGTAATCATCTGGGAATGTTTGTACCCTAGCGCTCTCTCTGACGGATAGATATCTAACCTTCCCATCGGGATAAGCAATCATATTTTCACCGCCCGGAACACCGTGATCACCCGCTTTTAGAGCTTTGGCGGGGCGATGAAGCGGACTTCCCGTGTGGCCAGGATAGGCTCTGGCTCCGTCCTGCAGGTTATGATTAAGCCATTTCCTTGAGGCTTGGCTTGACGGGGTTGGCAAATCGCGGATCGCCTCTTGTAGTGAGACCCAGGGGCTGAGGTGAGGAAGTTTTAGTCGGTCACTGCCTTTAAGCGTGCTCACTTTGTCTTTCGAAGAATCATCATCTTCCAAATAGTCCCGATGGTTCAAACCTACTCTGTGCCAAAAATCAGATTGCACGAATTGGCTGAAGCGCAGCGATTCATCGGAGTGGGTCGCTTTCGGAAACGACCACTTGGTCTCAACATCCGAGCGGAAACCAATGAAGAAAACTCGATGTCGCTGCTGCGGAATGCCATAATCCGCAGCATTAGCTTGATGCACGTAGACACGATAGCGGAGATCCGAATCATCATTGCCAAGTCGTTCTTTGTGGCGCTGAAGCCGAGCAAGATTTTGATCCCAGCACACATTGTTTGAAATTGGGAAATTTGGGAACTCCATTTGCAGGCGGATGAACTCCACGTAGTTGGAAAACGCGGGTCTTAAAAGTCCCCTCACATTTTCAAAAATGAAAGCACGAGGCTGGATTTGAGAAACTGCCCGGACAGCTTGCGGAAACATGTCTCTTTCATCATTCATTCCTGCCGCTTTGCCACCCATCGAAAACGGTTGACAAGGTGGACCTCCTGCAACCAAGTCTACTCCCTTGTGTCTGCGAAAATCGATATTGCGTACATCTGCTCGGATAATTTCGCAATCTTTTAAGCTTTCGTGGCCCATTGCCTGATTGAAGCAGAGTGTTTTTACAGCGGATGGATTCCATTCATAAAGAGCCGTGTGCTTGAAGCCTGCGGCATGGAGACCCAAAGCAAGACCACCGGCACCTGAGAACAGTTCAATTGATTGCAGCGCATTCATGGTGTTACAATGAACACTCTGAGACGGGCATGTCAAGGGCGCTATGGCCAAT
>CAIVSK010000161.1 GCA_903908495.1 Akkermansiaceae bacterium | reverse complement strand
CATCGCTGCGCCGCAGTAGCACTCGGCTACCCGTCGGTTCCACGTCACTGACGGACTCAGACTTTCACTGGTTGGTTTCATGGTTTCATCAACGCACGGAGAGGTGGCGTCCCGCCGCCATGGCCCATGCGCAGGGCAAGGGTAGCCGCCAGGCGGCCTTTTCTTGCTCATCTCATGGGCAAATGTGGGCAGGATGCCCACTCTCCTTGAAGGCACCCTCAAGGCGATCTCCGAATCGCCGTGCTCATGATGAGCCAATGCGTGGTGGCTCACCGCTTCTCATTGACCCTTCATGGTCCAGGGCGATTCGGAGATCGCCCCTCCGGTCGGATTCCGCCGGCGCTCTCGATCGCTCTTGTTCAGTTCGCGCTGGCGCAGCCACAGGAAAATCACCGGGGTGACGATGAGAATATGCAGCAGGCTCGAGAGCATGCCGCCGATGACCGGGGTGGCCAGCGGTTGCATGACCTCCGCACCCTGGCGATGACTCCACATGATGGGCATCAGGCTCGCCACGATGGTGGCCACGGTCATGACTTTAGGCCGCAACCGCAGGCGCGCGCCGTCCTTGACCGCCTGCATCAGGTCGGCACTGGTGAAGGCCGCGCCTTTTTCGGCCATCCGGGCTTTGACGGTCTCCTCCAGATAGACGACCATCACCACGCCGGTTTGCACCGCGGTGCCGAACAGGGCGATGTAGCCGACCCACACGGCGCCGTTGAAGTTATAGCCTAGCAATTTCTGCAGGAGAACGCCGCCGCTCAGCGCGAAGGGCACCGCGAGCATGACGTGGGCGGCTTCCAGGGCGCTGTGATAGACGAGATAGAGCAACACGAAGATCACCAGCAAGACGATGGGAAAAACCACCAGCATGGTTTGCACGAAGCGGCGTTGATTCTCGTACTCGCCGGTGAGTTTGTAGCTCATGCCGTCCCAGTTGAGAGTCTTGAGCTTCTGCTCGACCTCCTGCACGAACCCTCCGAGGTCGCGGTCCTGGACGTTGGCCTGGACGTACGAGCGGAGGCGGCCGTTCTCCGAGGCGATCTCGTTGGCTCCTATTTCGCGGCTGATCTTGGCGACCATGCCCAGCGGGATGTATTGATTGTTAGTTGATTCGCCGCCGCTCATGCCCGGCTTGGCGGCGATGAGGATGCGGCCGAGCTTCTCGATATCGTCGCGTTCGCCGTGCTCGACGCGGATCTGGATGGGAAAACGCTGGCGGCCCTCGATGGTAGTGCTGACATTCTTGCCGCCGATGGCGATTTCCACCGCATCGAGCACGTCCCTGGCGTTGAGGCCGTAGCGGGCCATTGCCTGGCGGTCGACCGCGATGTTCAGATAGGGCTTGCCCTGGACGCGGGATGGCGACACGCCGGTGGCACCGTCGATGCCCTTGATGAGTTTATCGACTTCGAAGGCCTTGCGCTGGATCGCATCGAGCGAATCACCGTAGATTTTGACGCCGAGTTGGGCGCGAATGCCGGTGTAAAGCATGAGGATGCGGTTTTCGATCGGTTGGAGCAGAGCGGGAACGTAGCCGGGCACTTGCTTCATTTTTTCGGTGAGCTCCGCCTTGAGTTTGGTGGTGGTCATGCCAGTTCGCCAGGCCGGGTTGCGCTTCACGCCGAAGCGTCCGTCGGGGATGTACTCCGGCTTGAGCATGATGGTGGTTTCCAACATTTCGGTGGGGGCCGGGTCGGTGGCGGTGTCGAAGCGGCCGAGTTTACCGGCCACGCTTTCCACCTCGGGGGTGGCGGCGATGACTTGGTCCTGCCACGACATGACCCGCTGGATCTCCTTGAAGCCGGTCTTGGGCAGCATCACCGGCATGTATAACAGGGAGCCCTCGTTGAGCGGCGGCATGAATTCGCGGCCGAACCCGCTGACGGTGTCGGCCACTTGCGGGTGACCGGCATCGCGGATCGCCTTCACCGCGGCGCGCGGCAATCCAATGGCAACAGTCACCGCGAAGGCAAGTATCAGGCCGGCGGCGCTGACGACCGTCTTGCGGTGGTTGAGCGCCCAATCGAGGGTCGGCTCGTAGATCCGCAACAGCAATTTCATCACCACGTTTTTGTCTTCGGGATGGAACGGTCCGCGCACTAACAACGAACACAGCACCGGCACCAGCGTCACCGCCAGCAAGGTGGAGCCGATCATGGCGAAGGTCTTGGTGAAGGCTAGCGGATGGAACAACTTGCCTTCCTGGCCGGTCAGCGCGAAGACCGGCACAAACGCCAGGATGATGATGGCCATGGCGAAAAAAATCGGCCGGCCGACTTGTTTGCAGGCGGCCAGGGTGGTGTCCCAGGTTTCCGGGCGGGTGAGCGGGCGGCCTTTTTCGGCCTCGGCCTTTTCGCAATGGCGGATGACGTTTTCGGTGACCACGATGGCCGCATCGACGAGCACGCCGATGGCGATGGCGATGCCTGTTAGGGACATGATGTTGCTGGTGATGCCGAACTGCTTCATCAGCATGAACGAAATGAGGATCGAGATCGGCAGCGGCAAGGTGACAATGAGGATGCTGCGGAAGTGCCATAGGAACAACACGTGGGCGAGAGTGACGAGGATGATTTCCTCGATGAGCGCATGCTTGAGGGTGTCGATGGTGCGGTCGATCAGTTCGCTGCGGTCATAGAATGGCCGGATGGTCACGCCGGGTGGCAAATAGCCGATTTCGGCGATCTTTGCCTTGATCCGTTCGATGACCGCCTTGGCATTCTCACCGCTGCGCATCACCACGGTGCCACCGACAACTTCGTGGCCGTTGAGGTCGAGTGCGCCGCGGCGGTAGTCGCCGCCGAT
Source organism: Akkermansiaceae bacterium (assembly GCA_903908495.1). GTDB lineage: Bacteria > Verrucomicrobiota > Verrucomicrobiia > Verrucomicrobiales > Akkermansiaceae > Luteolibacter. Next base: position 4,661 of record CAIVSK010000161.1, on the reverse strand, counting down.
CTGGACCGTGGCGAGGTCCTTCAGATAGATCGGGACGCCCTGCGCCGCCTTGACCGTGACGAGTTCGAGGTCCTCGGCGCTGGTCACCAGGCCGACGCCGCGCAGGATGAATTCCGCGCCGTTTTCCTCGACGGTCTTGCCGCCGACGTTGAGGTTGGCATTTTGCACCGCGGTGAGCACCTCCATGAGCGTGACATTGGCGGCGCGCATCTTGGTGGAGGACAGTTCTATCTGATACTGCTTGACGAAGCCGCCGATGCTGGCGACTTCCGCGACGCCTTGCACGCTGGCGAGGTCATAGCGGATCTTCCAATCCTGGAGCGAGCGGAGTTGTGCCAGGTCGTAGCCGCCGTCGGTGGCGAGTTGCGGATCGACTTGCAGATAGTATTGAAACACCCAGCCCAGGCCCGAGGCGTCGGGACCGAGTTGGGGTTTGACGCCCTCGGGCATCCCGCCTTGCAGGTAGTTGAGTCGTTCCAACACCCGGGTGCGGGCGAAGTAAGTGTCCACCCCCTCCTCGAAAATAATGGTTAGCAACGAGAAACCAAACATCGAGTTGGCGCGCACCTCCTTGACTCCGGCCAGGCCCTGCAGGCCGGTTGAGAGCGGAAAGGTCACTTGATCCTCGACTTCCTGCGGGCTGCGGCCCATCCACTCGGCCGCGACGAGCACCTGGTTTTCAGTCAGATCGGGGATGGCATCCACCGGGGTGAGGCGCAGGGCGCGGATCCCGAGGGCGATGAGCATGAGGGCGCCGCAGATAACGAGGAAGCGGTTGCGCAGGCTCCAGTGGACGATGGATTCGATCATGAAGGGTGAGGTGGAATGGATTCGAGAGAGGGAAGCAGCCCTGCCGGGAGAGTCTATCTGCCGGCAGGGCGGGATGGGGCATTACTTCTTAGGAGCTTCCTCCTTGGCCTTGGGAGTGGCCGCGTTGATTTTGGCGATGTATTTGGCGGGCTCCGCGTTGAATTTCTTGAGGCAATTTTTGCAGCAGAGTTTCACTTCCTGGCCTTCATATACGAAGACATAGGGTTTGCCCATTTCGCCGAGCTTTTCGCCGGAGATCAGGCAGGTGGTGATCGACTCAGGAAACGGCTTGGCCTTGGCGGCAGGTTCAGCCGCATAGAGGCTGGCGCTGGCGAGGATGAGGACGAATGTCAGTATTTTTTTCATGTTCGTTGGTGTTGTGCAATGGTGGTTTGGTCTGCTTGAAGGACGGGAAGGGGTGCGCAGACCGACACCCGGTTCCGGTTTCGCCAGATGGCAAAAGCGTTTTGTTAGAGCGAGCTCACTCGGGTTTGATTTCAATGCCGCAGTCCGGCATATCCGTGCCAAAAAACGGATTGGCCAAGGTGCGCTTGGCGGTTTGGATCCAGCGGGCTTTCTTGGGCACGTTTGGCAGGACCTGGTTGACCATCGGGCATTCGTAGACTTGGAAATCGGGGGTACCGGCGGTCTTTCGCAGCGACTCCAGCACCGCGGTGGCGGCCATCGAGAAGGCGTGGAATGCCACCCGCGCGCCCTGCAGGTCATCGATGCCATGGAAGTGCCGCGCGGCATCAAGGGCATCGAGTGCCTTGCCATCCGCGCCTGTCGGGCGGAGTTGCACTACCAGCGCCGAGGTCGTTTCCATCGCTGGTTGGCTGGCGGTCGTGAAGGCGGCCAGGTCGTCGGCGGCGAGGGCGGCCGCCAGCGCGTCGGCGAGCTTGATGAATTGGGAGACGGAGGCGGTTTGGGTATCGGTCAATGCGGCGGGTGGAGTGGCGGTGGCCGCTGGCTTGGTGGCGGCGCTTGCGGCCGGCGGCATGAACGCGCGGTTCATTTCCGCTTGGCCGTCGATGAGCAGGTTGCCATTGGTGACGACTCGTTCGGCGGGCTTGAGACCAGTTAGTATTTCCTGTTCCGTATCGCCGCGGCGGCCGAGTTGGACCACCCGGCGCTCGTAGGCACCGCCTTCCGCTTCGATGTAGACCACGGCTTCGGGGCCGGTTATGAGCACCGCCGAGCGCGGCACGCTGAGCACGGCGGGGGCCTCGAGCTCGACCGCGCCATCGGCGTAGAGGTGGTTGAGCAGCGCGCGTTTGCCATTGACGAGCGGGTTGGGCAACTCGACGCGGACGCTGGCCGAGCGGGTGGCCTCATCGAGGTTGGGATCGATGAAGGCAATGGTGCCGGCGAATTGCTTGTTAGGTATGGCGGCGGTGGTGACTTTGACATTCAAGCCGGACTGCAGCCAGGGCAGGTCCTGCTCGTAGGAGCGGAACACGAACCACATGGTGGAAAAGTCGGCGAGTTCGAACAGACGCTCGCCGGTCATGACGTATTGGCCTGCGGACACTGCCTGCGCCACGACGGTGCCACTGATGGGGGAGAGAATCTGTGAGGTGAGAGCGTCGGCGGACTTTTGGTCGATGGCGGAAATTTGCGCCGGGGCGAGGCCCATTTGGCGGAGGCGCAGCGCGGTGCCTTGGCGCAGTTCGCCGCCGAGTTGGCGGTACTCGCGTTCGGCCTGCAGCAGGGTGGGGCTGTAAAATTCCGCCAATGGCTGGCCGGCGGCCACCTCGGCACCGATGTAGTTGATCGATAAGTGGTCGATGCGCCCGTCAACATAGGCGGCGAGCACGCGGTGGCGGCTGCTGTCCTCGGCGATGACTCCCGCGACGCGCAGGGTGCGGGTGAGCGGCCGGATGCCGGCCTCGGCGGTTTGCACATGCAGCACCTGGATCTGGCTCTGGGTGAGCACGACGACGTTGTCGGCACCGGCGGCGGTGCTGCTGGAGTCACCCTCATAGATCGGGGTGAGTTCCATGCCGCAAATCGTGCAGCGGCCGGGCTTGTCGCTGGTGACATGGGGGTGCATGGCGCACTGGTAGCGCAGCAGCTTGTGGGTGGTGGCGGAGGCGGCGGGAGGCGCGGCCGGGGGGGCGTAGCGCAAGGCGAACCAGGCGGCAGAGGCGGCGATGATGGCGGTTAGGACGATGGTGAGGAAGGTCTTCAAGGTATTAGCGGTTAGGGACGAGGACGTAAAGTTGTTCCAGCGCGGCGAGTTGCATGGCGATGAAGCGGCGTTGTTCCAGGCGGATGGCAAACAGGCTGCGGCTGGCATCCAGCAAGTCGGTCAGCGGGGCCTTGGAACTGATCCAGGCGGCCTCGATGCTGCGGGATGCTAGCAGCGCCTTGGTGTGGATTTCACCGGAATACGCGCGGGCCTGGGCGGCGGCGTTAGCGGCCTCGGTGGCGCTTGTCAGCACATCTGTGGCGACCTCTCGGCGGAGGGTTTCGACGTCGATGGTGGCGGCGAGCTGGCGGCTGCGGGCGGCTGCGATGCTGGCATTGTAGGAGTGATCATTGAACCACGGCAGGCTCATTTTCACACCCAGGGTGGTGCTGCGGTAATCGCCGCCCGAATACACGTTGGCGTCGATGCCGAGCGCCACTCCGGGCAGGCGTTCGCGCTCGGCGATGCGGGTTTCCTGGCTGGCGGCAGCGGCCATTTCCATCAGGGCGCGGACCTTTGGGTTGGCACGGGCAATGCGCGCGATTTCGGCCTGGGCCAGCGGCACCGGCGGCGGCGTGGCGGGAAGTTGGAGTGCGGGCCAGACGGCTTCGAGCGGCCGCCCGAGTGTTAGATTGAGTTTCTGGGCGAGTCCGTCGCGGTTGCGGCGGGCGGCCTCGAGCATCTGGGTATCCTTGGCCAGCTCGGTTTCCATGCGCAGCGCGTCGGTGCCCGATCCCATCGGGTCGGCGGCCCGCTGGCGGGCGTTTTCCGCCATCGCGGTGAGCCAGTCGACCTGCGATTGCTGCAGCGTGATCGATTCATCGGCGAGGGCCAGTTCGATGGCATCGCTGGCGGCCAGCAGTCCGGCACCCAGTGAAGTGGCGCTGGAGTTGGCCGCCTCGGCGCGCTGGAGGGCCTCGGCCTTGCGGCGTTTGGCGTCGTACATGCCGGGTTTGGGCAGCGCTTGTTCCACGCCGACGGTGATGTCGCCCAAATCCGCCCGCATCGACCGTTGGGCGGCCATCAAGCCGAGGCCGACCATCGGATCGTCCCACAGCCGCACGGCGCGGACGTCTTGTGCGGCGGCATCGGCGCGCAGTTTGCCAGCGGCCACCGACGGGTGGCGGCGCGAGGCTTCGAGTCTTAGATGGGACAGCAGTCCGTCATTCAGGGGCTGGGGTTCGGCCGCGTGTAGCAGGCCGCCGGCCAGCGCCAAGCCGGCTAGAAATTTCGCATGCATAAGTCAATCGAGTCATTGTTAGGAAACAAGGGTGGAAACCCGTGCCGCACCCTCTCACAAGCCAACGGCGGAGATGAGTGGGCACAATACGCCTGACAAGGCGCTGACTCAGATGACAAAACTGCAAAACGCCACCGCGAGGCGGACCCCGGCGAAGCCGGCGTGGGGCGTGGTGGCCTGGGCTACCGCGAGGGTGGCGGCTGGCCCGGTGGAGTACCAAAACTCGGCAGAAACCGTGGTTTCGGCGGTCTTGATGGCCATGCCTTTGAGCAGGCCGGCTGGAAGCAGGGGTGACTGCGCCGGTTTTGGAGCGGGCAACTCGTTCTTCGCGCAGCAGCACGATTTGCTGCCTGCGCAGCACTGGCACGACTTGGCCGCCGGTGCCGTGGGCGGCGGGATGACCCCACCCGGCAACACCTG
>CAIVSK010000160.1 GCA_903908495.1 Akkermansiaceae bacterium | reverse complement strand
TGATCGAGGCGGCGCATCGTTTCGGCTGATAGAAAGTCGCTGAAGGAGGCCATGGGGAAGGAGAAGCTGGGAGGCAGGGGTCAGAGGTCAGAGGTCAGGGGTCAGGGGTCAGGGGTCAGGGGTCAGGGGTCAGGGGTCAGAGGTCAGAGGTCAGAGGTCAGAGGTCAGAGGTCAGAGGTCAGAGGTCCGAGGTCAGAGGTCAGAGGTCAGAGGTCAGAGGTCAGAGGTCAGAGGTCAGAGGTCAGGGGTCAGAGGTCGGGGGTCGGGGGTCGGGGGTCGGATTGATGATTTCACCTAACGAGGGCGTGGAAGAGGATGTTGACGCCGATGGCGGTGGAGTCGGCGGCATCGTAGCCGATGGCATAGGGGGCCGGGGCCTGTTCCCAGCCGGCGGAAAGATCACGGGGGCAATAGATCACGGCGGTGGCACCATTGATTTCGGCAGTGAACAACTCGGGGCTGGCGCTGGCTTTCTTGTCGAGTTGGGCGGCGAGGGCGGGGCGCAACTTGACCGAGCTGATTTCGTTAGGCTGGTGGAAAAGCGATGCGGACGAGGCCGCCGGCAGCATCGGGTGGTCGGGCAGGATTTTGGCGATTTCCGCCCGGAAGGCGGAGTCGAAGGTTGAGCGGCCATCGCCGGCCTCGGCGAACAACACGCCGCCCTTCAAGAGGAATTGGCGCAGGTTGGCGCGTTCGTTTTCGCCGAGCGCGAAGTCGGTGGTTCCGGTTAGGTAGAGCAAGGGCGTCTCAAACATCGAAGCGTCGGACAAGGCGACCTCGCGCCATTCGAAGGACACCGGAGCACCGGTGACCTCATTGAATTTGCGCAACAGCATTGGCAGTGCGGCAGGGCGGGTTTTCCATGGGCCGGCGTGCGCGACCCAGCCGACGCGCAGGCTGGCGGCCTTGCTGCCGCCGGCGTCGGCGAGTTCCACGCTCTTGCCGGCGCTGTGGCCGGCCTCTTGCATGGCGGTGACATAGGACAGCAGGTTGGCACCGAGGCGGCGGGCGTCGGCATCCTCGTAGCCCCAGCTGTCGTGGCGGTTTTTTTCCCAGCCCATGGCCACGTCGAAGCGCGAGATGATGATGGCGGTGCGGTTGTCGATATCCACGCCATCGAACCAGGGATAGGCGTCGGTGACCACGCCGTCGGCGATGGCGCGCTCGCGGTAGGTGACCTGTTTGATGTCGTTGTAGGCGTGGAACAGCGGATGGTCGAGGCGGAGTCGGTAGGCCGGGCTTTCCGGCAACACCTGTTGCGCGGCCTCCAGCGCGGATTGATAGAAATCGGGATGGCCGACGAGAGCGTTGAAGATGACGGTGCCGCCGTTGCGCAGGTACTCGCGGAGGCGGGAGGCTTCGTTGGGCTCGAGCTTGAAGGGCTTGTAGCCGGAGCGGTAGAGGACGGGGTTTTCGCGCGGGTTGGTGGATATTTCGGCCCAGGTTTTGATGTTAGATGTGAAGCTTGCGCCCATTTCTCCGCTCATCCATTCCAGGAGTTTTTTCAGATCGTGGGGGGTGCGGGCCCAGTCCTCGGCATCATTGGTGCGGATTTTTGTCAGCAGGACCGGCGGTTGCGGCGGGTTTTTGCGCTCCTGGCGCTTTTGTGGGACCACCGGATAGGGCAGCGGCGGCATCCCTTCCGACGATGACACCTGGGCTGGGGGAGGCTTGGGTTCTTCCAAGGGCGGCGGTTCGGGCGGTTTGGGCGCGGCGAGGGCAGCGGCGGAGAAAATCGCGCACGAGAGGCTTGTTAGGTACTGCTTCATTAATTGCGAAGTTCGGGGTTGTAAGAACGGTTAGGCCAACCGCGGGCTGCGCGGATTTGGGATTCGGTTTCGTGGCTGGGGGAACGATGGACTGGATTATGGGAAATGAAAGGCTGAAGATGCGGCGCATGCCCGACGGGGCCTGAATCTCAGGCATCCTGACCTAGGATGAAGTGGCACGGGTTCGGGTGCAACTTGGCGGCGGGCGGGATGCTCGAGACTGTTGAGTTAGGCGATGTGGAAATGCAACACGAAGTGGCGGCGGGCAAGGATGCCCGCGCCACCGCGGACCGGGCATCCCGCGCGGATTCAAATGGTTGCATTCAATCTCCCTCTCGCGGTCCCCGGCCGCTGATTCGGCCCGCCAAAGCGCCGGTACCGGGCGGGTCGGCGTGTCATTTTTCCGGATAGGCCCGCAGTTCGCAGATGTGGATCGCGCTATTGGCCGTATTCTTGAGCATCGTCACGCGGATGTAGCGCGCCAGGGTCGGTGCAAACGTGTGGCGGTACCCTTGGTCGGTGGTCTTGGCGGTATTGGCCGAGGCGTCCACCACGCGTTGCCATTGAGTGCCATCCTCCGACAGGTCGATGACATACTGATAACTGCGCTCGTCGCCCCACCAGGTGTAGAGATGGATTTGAGCGATCAGGGTTGGGATTGCCAGGTCCACCGCCAGCCATGCCGGGGATGGGTTGAGGCTCCAGTGGTTGTCCTTGTCGGCAAAGCCGTCGAGGGCGAGGTTGCCGGGCTTGAACTCAGCGGCGGGAATCGCGGCGGTTGGCGGCATGCCCTCGCCCGCGGCGGCCAGCTTTCCGGTAGTTAGATTGATTTCGTGGTTCAGCCAGGTAAGGTCCTCGCGCCATTCCTCCCCCAGTTTTTTGCCATTGGCAAAGACGGCGGCGCGCACGGTCAGGGTTTGTTTTTCGATATGGATCGGCGCGGAGTAGGCCTGCGACTTGGCGGCGCTCACCTCGCTGCCATCGGTGGTGTAGCGGATCTCACCATCCACAGCGGAGTGCAGCGTGATGGTCACTGGTCCGGCATAGCGGTTCTGATGGAAACGCTCCGCTGGCAGCAGTCCCTGAATGCCGCCGGCCAGCGGCCGCAACGTGTATTTTGTTAGGCGCGGAAAACCCAGCGGTTTGCCATCGGCATCGAACGCTTGCGCGCTGAACTGGGTGGTTTCGCTGAGGGTGATCGGCGCGGTGTAGACCGGCGAGGAGGCGTTCGGGGTCTTGCCGTCGCGGGTATAGCGGATGACGGCGTTTTTGCAGGCCGGCCCGGGGGCGAGGGTCAGCACCAGTGCCTGCTCGAAGTCGCTGTCGCCAAAGCTCGTGAGGCCGGCTGCCTGCACGCTGAACTTGTGCACGAGCAGATCCAGCAGGTGGTCGGTGGCCTGGAAGCGCCCGTCAAAGTCTTGGTAGGTTTTGTTGGCATCGGGGCTGTGGATGCGTTCGTGGCGCGGGATGGCGGTGGCGCGCAATTGCGGCAACGCGCGCTCGCCGGCGCATTCCCACAACACCATCTGGCCGCCGATGATCAGGTCCGCCTCCGGAGTGCCGCGTTTGAACTGGTCGGGCGTGCGGTCCTGCGAACCGATGAGCCACGGGTTCCACTCGTAGTTTTCGCGCGCCGTCGCGCCGATGCTCGGGACCCACGGCACGTTGATCATCTTGTAACCTGCGGCGGCGACTTCGTGGGGCGGGAAGAACCGGCCGTCCCACTCCATCACGGTGACGTCTTTGTCGACCAGGGCATCGGTGCCGTAGAACCCTTCCCAAACGATGAGGCTCTTGCCGTGATTTTTGACCACCTTGTTGATCTGGTTGATCAGCCAGCCGTGTTGTTCGGCGGTGCCGCGCTTGCTCGCCTGGCGATCGGCGACCACATTGGGCCAGGTCTCGAACAAGGCCCAGTTGCACTCGTCGGATCCCATGTGGAAATAGGGCGAAGAGCGGAACACCTCACACATCTCGTTGACCAGGTCGGTTAGGATAGGCAGCGCGCCAGGTGTTAGAAAATTGATCACGCAGCCCTGGGTGTCGCCGAACACGTCGGGAAACGCCTTGGCGAGCTGGCTGGTGTGGCCGGGGATTTCGAACTCGGGGGTGATGGTCACGCCGCGCTCATCGGCGAACTTCACCAGATCCTTGAGTTCCGCCAGTGTGTAGGTGCCAGGCAGCTTCGACGCGTACTTCGTCGAGGGAAACGTGAAGATCTGGTCATCGGTCATATGCAGGTGGAAGAACTTCATCTTGTAAAGCCGTGCCAGCACGATGCATTGCTTCAGGGTGTCGATCGAATGGGTTTGGCGAGCGATGTCCAACATCATGCCGGTATATTGCAGCGCCGGCGCGTCGAGCACCGTCATCTTCGGCAGCACCACCTTGGAACCTTCCAGCAGAATCGCCTGCAACAGCGTCACGCTGCCCATGCCTGCAGCCACGTAATTGCCGCCTTGGATCATCGCCCGGTCGCTGACAACCAGTCGGTGCTGCTCGTTCTTGAGCGCCGGATCGAGTGCGATGCCGATATCGCCCGGGCCGGGATGGCCAGCTCCGGTGGCCAACGTCAGACCGGTCTGGAGGAGGATTTCCTCGGCCAAAATCCTCGCCAACGGCTCGAGCGCGGGAGTGGCGGCGAGGATGCGAGTGGCGGTGCCCAGCGTCAGCGCTCCCTCCTGCATCTCCAGCGTCTTGGGCCAGGGTACAAACTTGGGTTGCGCAAGACCGGAGCCGGCAGCTCCAGCAGCGCTGGCGGCCAGCCACAGGGCGGCCAGGCAAAGGGTGAATTTTCTAACAGAAGGTGGGGTTTTCATCGTGGTGCGGGTCATGGTTTGCGGATTTCGCGAACTGCCTTACGCGCGGCAAAGCCGGGTGTTTCAGCAGGCCTTGACAATTTTGCCGTCGGTGGCGGGGTGGGAGCACCACGGATTGGCGAGGCCGGGAGAGCGGCAATGGCTGCGTAAACCCGCTGGAAACGCTGGTTTTCCAAGCATTTTCAGCAATTCCCGGCGCCATCAGATGCTTCTGGGAAGCTGTAAAGATGTCCAAACCCTGAACACCGAGAAACTCGCTCTCCGCCGCCCCACCACCCGCCCCATTGCTCTGCCCATGGCTCTGCCGGGTGGCCGATATGTCCGAAATTTTCCCCCGTCTATTGCAAAACCCCGGCAGACACGTAGCTTCGCCCGTTTCACCCCATGCCGTCATGTTGCCTTCCCTCGTCAAAATACCCAACCTTTCCCGGCGCTGCCTTCCAATCCTTGGCGCAATCGTCGTCGCGCTCGGCTCAACCACCGGACTGGTCCACGCTCAGGTGGATCCGGCCATCAACCGGGAAGTTTGGAAACAAAAGTTTGGGGTGCTCGACGCGCAGTTGAACGAACAGCCCCCCTACACCGGTTGGTTGTCCCAAGACGCCGACGGCGATGGCGTGAGCAATGGCGCCGAATTCATCGCCGGCACCAATCCGTTCAAGAAGCTGCCGGGCGATGCCAACTTCCGCCCGCCGGTGGTGACGGCCGACCCGAGCCACCTCGCCCTGACGCTGCCGACAGTGGTTGGCAAGGTCTACACGGTGGAGAGCAGCGCGTCGCTGGTGGATGCCTGGACCCGCGCGGGGTTGCCAAGTCTCACCGGCGATGGAACTCCCAAAACCCTCACCGTTCCGAAGAGCGCCGGCCATTTCTTTCACATTGCCGTGACCGACCAGGCGAGCCAAGGCGACCAGGTCAGCGATTGGGCCAAGCATGTGCTCGGGCTGTCGACAAACACCGCGCTCGGCACCCAAACCAGCTACGACCACGCCTCGCTCGCCGCCGATCTGCAAGTCCAGAACGTGGTGACCCTCGCCGCCCTCGATACCGCAACCACCCAGCCGCCGAACAACTCCACTCCGGCCACGGACCTCGGCGTGATTCGCATCACCCGCTCGGGTTTCATGTTGTTAGGTGATGTCACCGTGCCGCTGGTGAAAAGCGGGACCGCGCTCGAAGGGGCCGACTACGCGCCACTGCCCAACTCGATCGTTCTGCCGGCGGGTGTTAGTTCGTTGGATGTCCGGATCGTCCCGCTCTACAACGCCGCCCGCACGGCCAGTGCCACGGTCTATCTGACCGCTATGGCGGCATCTGCCAGCGGCGCCTCCGGCGACTATTCGCTGGGCGGTCCTGCCTCGGCCGGGGTGACCATTTACCCCGCCGCAGTCCCCGCGGGCAGCGGTCTCACCGCGAACTATTTCCCCGGCTCCAGCGCGACCTACGCCAGCACGCTCAACTTCGGCGACCAGGTCGCAACCACCTACACATATACCAAAGCCACGACAACCTCGGGCACCGCCGTCATCAGCTACCTGGGAGATTCCACCACGCCCTACGTCCTCGGCAGCCAGGTGCCCCTTCAGTTCATCTCTGGAAATCTGAGCGCCAGCTACAACACGACCTATTCGGTGGTGGCTCCGATCACGGCCACGTCATTCACGGTCAACATCACGGGCGTGAGCGTTCCCAGCAGCGGGACCGGTAACTCGGTTCTCGCTGGATTCAGCCCGCCGGTCACGCGCCTGGCTCCACTCATCGATTTCACCTGGGGCTATGGCACACCCAATGGCAATAACTACATCAACGCGGACAACTTTTCGGTCACCTGGGACGGTTGGATTTCTCCCACCACCGCCGGCTCATATGTCTTCCGGCTCGATGCGGATGACAAGGCCCGGGTGTCCATCGATACCGGCGGCGGACTCGTCCAAATCCTCGAGAACGGTTGGGACACGCCGGCCACCAATGCCTACAAAATGAGCGCGCCTGTAGTGTTAGGTGTTCCGGCTGCGCCGGCCAACCGCTATCCGATGCGCGTGGAATTCTCGGAAACCACCGGCAATGCCAGATGTAAATTCCAATGGCAGCTCAACGGTGGCGCTTTCGTGACGATTCCCTCCGCCAATGTCTTTACCAATAACTCTGGTGCCACCGCCGGTTGGAACGCTGTCTATTATAACAATGCAACCTTCACGGCGCCCGCCGCACACAGCGAGACCGACACCGACCTCACCGCCGGCAACAGCGGCGACTGGCTCACCGGTTCGCCCGATCCACTGGTGTTCCATAACAATTTTTCCGGCCGCTGGAGCGGGCAGGTCCTGCCCCAGTATTCCGAGAAATACTACTTCGTCGCCAAGGCCAACGAAGGTTGCAAACTCTGGGTCAACAGCCAGTTGATCATCGACCAATGGACCGGTGCCAGCGGCGTGGAGAAGACCGGATCGATCGATCTGCTCGCCAACGTGCTCTACGACATCAAAATGGAGTGCTACGAAACGACAGGCTCGGCGGAAGCCCACTTGTCATGGTATAGCGATGACCAGGCAAAACAGATTGTTCCCACCAACCGCCTGTTCCCCACAAGCGGTGGCAGTCCCGCCATCACCAGTCCGACCCATGCTCTCACCCTGCTCGGCACCGGCACCCCATTCTCCATGAACGTGACATCGAGCAATGGCGGCACCGTCAGCGCCAGCGGGTTGCCTGGCTGGCTGACACTCGTCAATGGCGTCCTCAGCGGCCCGCCCGCCGGTGCCGGGATCTATCAATTCACGCTGGCCGCCACCAACGCCGCTGGCTCCGGCAGTGTGGTGATGACGCTGGAAGTCCAGGCCGCTCCAGGCCAGCTCACCCGCGACCTCTGGACGTCCGGCGTCACCGGTGCATTGCTAACCCATGTGCCCTGGAGTGCCGTGCCGTCGGCGAGCACCACGGTCACCACCGCCGAAGACACCACCGCCTACGCGACCAATACGGGCGAGCGCTTGCGGGGGTATTTCACCGCGCCGGTCACCGGCAACTACTATTTCTGGATTGCGGCCAGCAACGTGGCGGAGTTATGGATTTCCAACAATGCGGAACCCGTCAACAAGGTGCTGCGAGCAACGGTGACGGGTGCCGGAACCGCGCCCCGAACTTGGAACACCCAGCCGAATCAGAAGTCGCCCTGGCTCGCGCTCGTCGCCGGGCGGAAATACTATATCGAAGCCCTCCACAACACCGGTGCCAGCGGTGCGGGCAATCACCTCGCGCTTGCCTGGTTTGTCGATCCTACCGGTTCCACCGCCAACCCGATAGCCACCAACTGTCCGCCGGCCGCCGCCAGTGTTGGCGGCATTCTGCCTGCCAGCGTGCTCGCACCATGGGACAATCCTCCCACCACCTCCGTTCCGGGAACCCTCTATGTCACCAACCTGCAGGGGGTCGCCGGACTCAGTGGCATCACCGCCACCGGTGGCGCATTTCTCCGCGTGAATGGCAGCAGCGCCGTGCTGCACGTCAATTGCAACGGCCTGAGCTCCGGCATCACCTCCCGCAAAATCTATAACAGCTCGGGCACGGTCCTCTTTGACGTCAACGCCCAAGACAAGAACTATCCCGCCTTGAAGACCTCTGACAGCGGCTACACCTGGAACCTGCAAGCCGCCGATCTCACTGCCATCAACAACGCCCAGGTCTATCTCGCAATCGCCACCGTCAATCACCCTAACGGAGAAGTCGCGGGCACCTTCGGCAAGATCGCCGGGTCCCAAACCGCTCCGCCAACTCCCGCCTCGCCGGCGTGGACCGACCTCCACGCCACCAGCGATGCCGCCAACTCACGGTTTCTAACCCAGGCGACCTTCGGACCCAGTCCGGCGGACATGGCGAGCGTGAAATCCAGTGGCTATCGGCCGTGGATCGAAGCCGAGTTCGCCGCCCCATCCACCCGCAACGTCCCATACATTTTGGAAAACCTCAGCGCCGATCCCCAGAACCCGTACGCCGACACCCTGATGTTCAACTCGTGGTGGAAAAATGCCGTCACCGCCCCGGACCAATTGCGCCAGCGGGCCGCCTTCGCCCTCAGCGAAATCCTCGTCGTCTCGGACACCGGGCCGCTCAACGGCAACGGGCGCGTGCTGGCCGACTTCTATGACACCTTGCTCGACTCCTGCTTCGGCAATTTCCGCGACATCCTCAAGCAGGTGACCCTGAGCCCCGCCATGGGCGTCTATCTCGACATGCGCGGCAATACATTGGGCAACATTCAGACCGGATTGCATCCTAACGAAAATTACGCCCGCGAGATCCTGCAACTCTTTTCCGCCGGTCTCTATCGGAAGTGGCCGGACGGTACGCTGGTGCTCGATTCCTCCGGCACCGCGGTTGCCACCTACGACCAGAGCGCGATCACCGGCATGGCCCGGGTGTTCACCGGTTGGAACTGGGGCCAGCCATTGCTCGGCAGCGGCCGCTTGTCCAGCAGTTTCAGCCCGGCTTCCAACTATCTCGACCCGATGGTGCTGGTGCCTGCCCAGCATGAACTGGGAGCCAAGGTCCTGTTGGACAATGTGGTCCTGCCTGCGGCCACCAACACGGACCCGGCCACGGTCCTCACCGATGCCAACCCGATCTCGATCCAAACCACCGATCCGATAAAGGGTCCCGGGTCCCCGCTGACCACTGCCATCGCCAATCAATATGACCTCAACGGCTTGAAGGACCTGGAGGCCGCGCTGGACAACGTCATGACTCATTCCGCCGTCGCTCCGTCGATTTGCCGCCAGTTGATCCAGCGGCTGGTGACCAGTCACCCCAAGCCCGAGTATGTCCAGCGGGTGGTGCGGGCATTCAACGGTGAGCAGAACATTGATGGAGTGGCCAGCGGAATCCATGGCGACATGAAGGACGTCTTGCGCGCCATCCTGCTCGACTACGAGGCACGTAGTACCGACGCCTCGGCCGACAGCAAATTCGGCAAACAACGCGAGCCGCTGCTCCGCGTCACCGGTCCGGCGCGTTCCCTGGCGGCCGCGACCTTCCCGAACAGCAGCTACACTCAGAGTGGCTCTGGAACGCTTCTCGTCACCACTCCCACCGCCCACCGCCTGATCAGCGGTGACAGCGTCCGGCTCGCAAACTTTGTCGACGCGGGTGCCACCGCTGCCCAGCTGCCAACGACGCAGACTTATACGATTGGAAACGTCACAACCAACTCGTTCACCGTAAACAACAACGGCACCAGCGCCCTTACCTACACCATCGCCGGTAATACCGCCCTCATCGATCCGACGGGAGTGGCAGCCGGTGACCAGGTATACGTGAAGTTCACCAGCGGCGGGCTGGGCGGGGGGAGTTATGACGGCGTTTACGCGGTTGGCGCGCCGTCCGGAACCAAGTTCACGGTGACCTTGGCCTCCACTCCCTCAAGCAGCACCGCCGGGGCCTGTTTGATTCCCAAACTCGCCAGCGGCTACAACGTGACCGGCAGCGCGGGTGCCCAGTCGATCCTGATCCAGACCACCGGCAGCCACAACCTCGTGGCGGCGGATTTGGTGCAACTCGATTTTCTGTTCACCAATGTCCCCGTCCCGGCAACGAATGGAGTTTACGCAGTGACCAGCATCGCCGGTCCCAATTCATTCAGTGTGGCGCTGCCCGCCACCCCGGCCATTACCAATGGGTCCCAAGGCGCCAACAGCGTGACCGTCTATCCGCTAAAAGGCTCGCAGTGGATCCGCAGCGGCACGCTCACCGTCGATCCCTGTACCTGGGGGATTGGCTCGACCCCGACCAATCTCAACCAGACGCCGCTGAATTCAACCACGGTGTTCAACTTCTTCTACCCGGACTATCAGTACCCCGGTGCCATGGCTGCGGCTGGCATGACCACGCCGGAATTCCAGCTCACCAATGATTCGAACACGATGAATCTAACCAATCTGATCACCCAGGGAACGCTCACCAACAACAGCGGCAACACCAACGGTTATGTCACCTTCTTCGGTGCCAATGCCATCACCATGGACCTCGCTCCCTACATGACACCCGCCCAGACCAGCAGCGCCGGCGTCCCCACGCTGGTGAATGACCTCGGGGTGCTTCTAACCGGCGGCAACCTGACCGACGCCACCAAGCTGACCATCGGCAACTATGCCAACACCCTCGCCTATACCACTCCCACGCCGACCGCCACGCAAATGCGGGACCGGGTGCGCGCCATCGTCCACCTGATCGTTACCTCCGCCGAGTTTGCCATCCAGAAATAGTCACATCATGAAACCCGCATTCCACGTCCCGTACATTTCCCGCCGCTCGTTCCTCGAGCGCTTTGGCAGGGCCGCCCTCGGCACCACTGTGTTGGCCCGGACCATCCGAGAGCTCGGGTTCCTCAACTCCGCCGTGGCGCAGGGCGTGCCCCCCACCGACTACAAGGCACTCATCTGCGTCTTTCTGAACGGCGGCAACGATTCTAACAACATGATCATCCCGACGATTCCGGCGGAGTGGGATAACTACGCGGCGATCCGTTCGCCGGTGCTCGCCATTCCCAACACCGTCGCCGGAGACGTGACAACCGCGCTGGCGATGAATTCGCACAACGGCCAGGCAGGCTATCCGGCGAATGACTACCACACCTATGGCTTTCATCCCGCGATGCCCGAAATGCAGACTCTCTTCAACGCCGGGGTGGTCGCGCCGGTGTTCAACGTTGGCACCCTGAGCTTTCCGCTCACCAAGGCCCAATACAGCGCTGGCAGCGTGCCGCGTCCGCCCCAGTTGTTTTCCCACAGCGACCAGCAAACCCAGTGGCAGACGTCCTTGCCTGACCAGCCCTACACCAGCGGTTGGGGCGGGCGCATCGCCGACTTGTTCACCGCCGCCAATTACAATCAAAACGGCGGCATCTCGATGGCGGTCACCCTTGCGGGATCCAACATATTCGAGGTCAGCAACAGCAATCTCGCCCCGCCCTACGCCATCACCACCGGTGGCGCGGTGCAAATCAGCGGCATCACCGGCACGCGACGAACCGCGCTGGATTCGATTCTGGCATCCGACAGGACATCCGCGAATTTGCAAACCAAGGCGTACGCAGACATCTTCAACCATTCCATCGGTCAGGCGGATTCGCTCACCCTGGCTCTCGCGACCAATGCCACCGCCTCGTGGCTCACGCGCTTCAACTCCTCCATCACCACGCCCAATGGCGGGCCTACCTTCACCTCGGGACTCATGAGCCAGATGAAAATGGTCGCCCGTCTCATCGAGCTTGGCAGCCGGTCGGTGGCCAATGGTGGGCTTGGCATGACCCGGCAGATATTTTTCATCCAGGTTGGCGGCTATGACACGCACACCAATCAGACGAACAACCAGGGGCAAACCACCACTGATAACACGAAGGTCATTCTCGGCAGCCATGCCAACCTTCTAGCGGATTTGAGCAAGACGCTCAACGCGCTCTATCAGGCGATGGGCGATATCGGCAGGCCGGTCGGTTCGCCCGTGGGCACCCGGCTGCTGAAGGACAGCGTCACCGCCTTCACCGCCAGTGATTTTTCGCGCACCTTTCCCGCCAATGGCTACGGCAGCGACCACGGCTGGGGCGGTCACCAGTTGGTCATGGGTGGCGCGGTGAAAGGCGGCGCAACTTATGGAAAATTCCCGGTTCTCGCCGTTAACGGTCCCGATGATACCAGCACCGGCCGCTGGATCCCCACCACTGCGGTGGATCAATACGCGGCCACCATCGCCACTTGGTTCGGCGTCGATGCCGCGGGCATCAACACCGTGTTCCCCAATCTGGGACGCTTCGCCACTCCGAACCTCGGTTTTATCTAACATGAAATCGCGTGCCATTTGGCGGCCTGCAGGATGCGCGCGCCAGCGTGGTCCGGGCATCCTGCCCGGATTCATACGGGTCCATTCGATTTTCCTGAACTGGCGCCTTTTCTGGCTGGGGGCGGGGTGTCTGTGCCTGTTGGCGGGAGCCGGGTACTGGCGCTTCTCCCGGCCTGACAGCAACGCCAGCGGGCCAACGACAGCGCCGGAAGTCAGGTCCGCCAAATCCTCTGCAACGCCCGTTGTTGCCGATTCTCCGGTTGCGGCGGAGTCCGCCGCACCAAAGGAATTGCCGCCGGTTATGGCGATCGGGCGTGCAGCGCCCCAGCCGCGCTCCGAGGCATCGCGTGCGGCGAGCCGGCGGGACTTCACCGATCCCCTTGTGGTCTCCTACCCGCCCGGCACGCCACCGCCGCACCACGCATCGAAT
>CAIVSK010000159.1 GCA_903908495.1 Akkermansiaceae bacterium | reverse complement strand
GGAAGACAGCGCGTCCCGCCTGTCCGCGCATGAAACGACAGGCTGGAAGCCCGTCGTCCATGACAGGCAGGATGCCTATCCTCCCGCTAAGTCAGCAGTATTGGGCATCGTGCCCGTCTTCCACGACAAGCACGATGCCTGTTCTCCTGCCAGACCTCCCGGTTGGATTGACAGCATTGGGCAGCGGGGCGCTGGGGTCGATCCACCGCCCCTCCCTGCCATGTGAATGCGAAGGAACTGGTGCACAATCACTTTTCTTCGGGCACCGGGGGCCCGAGGCTGCGCACGGCAACCTTGGCCGCAATGCTGCTTTCAAATTCAGCTTCGGCGTTTTGCCGCAACCGCTGCCTCTCGAGGGTCTCGAGCTCGGAGGTGACTGAGTCAAACGGGCGGCGGACGGCCGCTTGGAGTGCCATGAGACGCACCAAAAACACCCCCTCCGGGCGCGAGATGACCGTGCTCACCTCGCCGGCCGCGTTGAGCGAATACGCAATTTCAGCCAATGCTTTGGTCCAGCGGTCCGCGCCGCCATCGCGCTCGAACCAGCCCACGACACCGCCCTTGTAGCGCGATGCCTGATGCTCGGAATAATCCACGCCGAGCACGCCAAACCCCTGGTCGGGATGCCCCTTCAAATCGCTGTTGTTGGCCACCCAGTCCCGCGCACTCGCTAGTTTGTCGGCATATTGCTTTTCGCGTTGTGGATCGCCGTTGGGATTGAGCCAGAGCACCGCGACCCGGCGTTTTTCGTTAGAAAAAAACCGCGCTGCCTCGGCCGCATAAATCTCGCGCAAGCGTGCTTCCGGCACTGGTGCGCTGAGTTCCTTGAGACGGGGCACGAGTGTGGTCTCCTTGAGGCGGTTGGCCAGCACGCGGCCAATCTCGGCGCGAACCGCAGGATCGCGGTCCAACCCGGCATCGAGCGCCGCCTGCGAGCTCCGGGCACGGCCGGTGAGTTCGTCCAGCGCCTGCTGGCGAGTCACCGCATCGCCGCGGCCGCCATGGCTCTCCTTGAGTTGGTAGTCGAGATCGGTCTGATAAATCGTGAGCGAGCCGACGCGCAACAACGCGCCCGCTTGTTCCGGGGGCGGAGGGTTCTTGGCTTCGGCCTTGGAATTTGGTCCGCACGCGGACAGGGCCGGTACCATCGCAAGCAGAGCTAGCTGATAGACCCGTCTCATGGCGCGAGATTATGAATGACGGCCTTGCCGGAGCTGCGGGTGAATTCCCACAAAAGCAGGTGGGTGCCGGGGTTGGCCAAGGCGGTGTGGACGGTGACGGGATCGCCAAAAGTCTCGGCTTGTTTAACGCCATCGACGTAGAAAGCGAACCAATCGTTCCAGTCTCCGCCGACAATGGACATCTCGAAAGCAAGCGTCTGAGGCCCGCTGATATTGGCGACGAGGCGGTTGGTGTCCCCCACATTGCCGCCGCTGCTGCTCAACGTGCCGCCGGCTTGGTCGGCAGTCCAACTGCCGTTGCCACTGATGCCATACTGGGTGGTGCCGGTCAGCGCGGCAATGCCGCTGGAGGTGAGTTGGCCGGGGTCGAGCGTCAGGTTGAGCCGATAGAACTTGCTGCGCTCTGCGGGCAGCAGCGGCGGGCCGACGAGCTTCGGCCCGCTGGCATCGGTGGCTTGGACGAAGGAGGCGCTGGCGTCGGTCCAGTGCTCCATTTCGAGCGACGACTGGACGCCCCAGCGGAGGTCGGCGGCATTGAGGTGGCCGAGATTGGAAAGCTCCGCGCGGCCATTGACGATGCGGAGAGCCACGGCGTGGGAGCCGAGGTCCCCCGCCGAGCCGAGGCCGAGGGCATAGGCTTGCAGGTATTGGCTGACCTTGGCGGGATCGGCAGCGACCAAGCTCGCGAAGTTTGGCACAGCGCCGTTGGTGGTGAGTTGCAACCAGCGGTCGAAGCCCGCGCCGTTGGTTTCCTGGGCGGTATTGCCGACGTAAACGATGGCCTCGTGGGGGTTGCTGAGCAGGTAACGGTCGCGCGACGCGAGTTGGAGCAACAGCACCTTGGGCCCGCTTGTCAGGCCGGCAGCGCGGGCCACGATCTGAATTTCCCGCGAACTCTGGCCCGCAAAAAGGGTCACGCTGCCCGGCAATTGTTGGATTTGGACTCCATTGACCGCGGTGCCGGCGAATTGGAGGTCGATCGAGAGGCTCTGCGCGAGGTTGCCATCGCGGTGCAGCACGACGCGGGCGCTCTGGGCGGGACTGGCCACCGCATTGGCCTGGGTGATCTCCAGCCAAACCATCGGATTGTCCGTGATGGTCTGGGTGACGGGAGTACCACTCACAGAATACTTGTATTGCGGCAACGCTGCGACCTGCAAGGTGGCCACGTCGGCGGTTTGCAGGTCGGGAACCGGATGGACCGTGAGGACCTTGCTGGTTTCCCCGCGTGCAAAGGACGCCACCGCGCGCTGGCCTTGGTTGGAGGTCACACCATCCACCACGAAGCGGCCGCCCAGCGCGCTATCAAAAAACCCGAGCGGCACGTCGAGGGCGGCGACCGTGCCCGCTCCGCTGCGGGTCAGGGTGACGTTGAACGACTGTGCCAGCGCCTCGGTGAGCGGGCCGGCGCTGGAGGCCAGCGCCAATTGCACGGCGGTGGGGATGCTGAGTCCTCCCATGCGGATGTGGCCTTCCTCGATGAGGCGGATCAACTGGGTGCTGCCGATGACCACGTTTTGCAGCACGATTTCCTGCGTCGTGCCGTCCGGGCGCTTGACGATGAGCGTGCTGTCGAGGGTCGGCACCGCGGTGGCGTAATTGGCGTCCAAGCGGACGGAAATGTATTGCCGGGCGTCGCCGGTCATGCCCCAAAAGAACGCCGACAAATCGATGATATCATTTTGCGGGTCGAGGTCGGTGATCTGATCGCGGCCGGTATCGATAGCGCCGAAAACGAAGGTATCGGAGCCGCCGCCGCCTGTTAGAACGTCATCACCGCCGCCACCGGAGATGATATCATTGCCGGGGCCGCCACTGAGATGGTCGTTGCCGAAGCCGCCGCGGATGATGTTGCAGCGGGTGCCGCCGGCAGCAGCTGTTAGATAAACATCCTTCAACTCGCTGCTGAAATTCCAGATCACCGCGCCGGCCCATTTTGATTGCAGGTAATCATTGACGCTGCGGAGCTTTTGCTCGGGCAGTGCGCTGGGGAATACCAACAACTCATGGATCCGGCCGCTCAGCACGTCGTCCACCGGAGAGCCGCCACCAGGGATCGCCGAGCGACGCGCACCGAGGGTCGGCAAGACCGGATCGATCGCGCTGCCGGCGATATTCTCGCCATCGTAGCGCAAGCCGAAAATGTTCTGCAACAAGCTCGCCTGCCGCCGGAAAACCGAGGTGGTCGTTGTGCCCGAGGTGTTTTCAAAGCCGCGGACGGCGGTCCCATCCATCTGATAGACCGGGGCCCCGGGGTAGGAAACCGGCTGGGTGGTGGCGGCGAGTTGCAGGTAACCGCGGTTGGTGGAGAGCACGGTCTGCGGCGTGTCCGACGCCGCTGCCGCCTGATAGGCCGTCATCACCGTGTGATCGCCGGTCGGCAGGACCGAGTCGTGAAAGAACAAGTGCGCGGATTTGACTCCTGAAAAATCCGCCGAGCGCCCTGCGACCACCGGTTGATAGGCGGCGAGCGGTTGGGTGGCGGGATTGCCGTTGCCGGAGCGGTCCGGCCAACTGGCGATGGCCTGGCCGGCGGCCGGCAGGTCAAAGCCATCGAGCCAGACGACCGCATCGCTGCCGTCCACGGCACTGGGGGCGACGACGTTGACCTGGATTTGGCCGGCGAGCGGCCCGCTGCCATCGTCCCAGGTGATGGGCAGGGCGTACTCGCGCACCGTCCGATCGGTATGGACCAGGGTGACGCGGCCGGACTTGATGGCGGCGAGGGAGCAGGTTTTGGGGGTGCCGGTGGCCACTGGCACCCCGGCGTCCTTGAGTTGAAACCCGCTGTCCGCGCTGGTGGAGAGGACCACGCTGATGCCGGAATCCGGGGTGTCGGAATCCAGAATCTGGAGATAGACGCCGGTCTCACCCGATTCCGGCACAACGACTTCGGCGGTGACCAACTGGGGGATCCGGTTGCTCACGATCGGGTTGCTGCCGCGGAGGAATTCCTGCAGATTGGTCCAGCCGTCGCCGTCGGGATCGTCGTTAGATATATCAACGCTGGTATCCAGGCCGTAGAGGCGTTTCCACCAATCCGGGATTCCATCGTGGGCGGTGCTGATGCTATCGCCCGCCACCAGCAGGTCGAGGCGGTTCTGGCTCGAGCGGCTGGCGAAGTTGAGCCCGTAGAACTCGGCGGAGCCGTCCGGCAGGGTGGCCGGGGTGCCGTCGATGGTGATTTGCTGGACCTTGAAGTTCGTCGGCAGCGAACTGACCGATAGAAACTCGCCGATGCGGGTCGGGTCGGGCAGATAGGCCAACGGCACTTTCAAGGCGTAGGAATACGGCTTGGCGGCACCGCTGCCGGTCGGTTGCAGGTCGGTCTGGAGGGTGACTCGGTTGGTCGGGTCGCTTTGATTGACGAAGGTCATCTGCAGGTGGCCGCCCTGCAGCAGGATGGTCTGGCCGCCGCCGGATTTGCGCACCTCGCCGTAGAACACGACGTCGCTCTCGGTGAAGCCCGCGGCGTGGAGCAGCGGAGTGGTGACGAACAAGCCGCTGAGAATGCTGGCGGCGACGAAGGCAAGGGAGGTTTTCATCGTAGGGAATTGGCGAAAGGGCTGGAGCTGGGCAATCATCTACTGGCCTTGGTGAGAGTAGGTTTTGAAGTAGAGCTTCACATCCGAGATGCTGTTAGCGAGACGGGTGACCCCGTCCAGCGGGTTGGTGGCGAGGCCGGCGCCGGGGATGATGAGCAGCCATTGCGAATTCCAAACCGAACGACCGATGAGGCGTGAATCCATGACCAATTCACTGTCGTTCACCGTGCCGCCGTTGTTATGATACATGCGGAAATCGCCATGGTGGCGGATATCACCGAAGAACCCGTCCACACCGTTGAGTGTGGGGATGTAACCGGGGGAAACCAGGTTGCTCTGGTTGATGGTGTAGGGGGTCGGAATGAGTTGATCCACCACACTCCACATCCGCGTGACCGGTTGGGCGGAGGAGGAAAGGCGCAGGTAGTCGTTGCCCACAGGAACCAGATAGGCCCGCGGCGAGGTGGACAGGCCGGCCGCATTGTAGTTGTCGAGCCAGACTCCGAAGCCAAGGATCTTGGTGGCGAAGTTGGCGGTGCTGTACTTGTGGTCACCGGTGGCCAGCGGCAGGCCGAAGAAATTCACGCCGTTGTTAATGGTGGTGCCGAAACGGATCACCAGTCCCGGCTGGGGCCCTTCCGCCGTGGTGGAGAACGGGCGGCAGTAGCGCATGTATTCCGGAATCGCGGTCAGGTCCGGCACGATCCGGGTCTTGAGGGCATCGACCCAGCGGGCATTGCTCGCCGCAGCCTGGGTGATGGCCGTGGCATTGTCGGTGAGCAACTGGCTCTGCCATGCCTGGCGCGACGGCGGATACATGGCCAGCACCGAGGCCACCGCCGGATCGAGCGATTTGATCCGGAACAACTCTGCGCGCAGCGAGATTTTCTCGGTTTCGGACTGCGGGTTGTTGATTCCCAACTGGCCCTTGAGCACCTGGTAGTTGCCGTTGAGGTGATTGAGAATCTCCGCCAGCCCCCCCTGCCCTGCCTGCGGCTGACCGCCGGTCCACAGGCCTAACTGGCGTTCCTTGACGATCTGGTCCAACATCTGGCCCGGTGCCGCCGGATGCCCGGGATCGAGGCTGGTTTCAAAATCATACGCCCGTGCGGTGAGCCAGGTGTAGCGCGCGGCGTTGTTGAACGAGGCTTCGTACTTGGCCAACGCCTCGTTGCGGGCCATGCGGTAAATCATATCCTGGTAGCGGTTGCGCTGCACCTTGGCGGCCAGTGTCTGATTGAATGATTCCCGCTGCTTGAGCAGGCGGAAGCCCTCCGATTGGGCGGTGAGGTATTGTTGTTGGAGAAGTTGCAGCTCTTGGAGGTGGGTTCCGATGGCGTCGCGCAACGGTCCTTCCTTGCCAGCCTGGCCAACCAGAGTCACCAGAGTTCCCTGGAGTTGAATAACATCCTCCATCCGCCCTTCCTCGGTTTTCAGGTCGTCGATTTGCGCGTCTAGCAAGACCTGGCCTGCCGCCTTGAGCGCGGTGAAGGCATATCCCGCCGCGGTTTTGACCGCAGACGTCACCACCGCCACCAGCTTGGCCACCCCGCGCACGGGTGCCAGAACGTCCCCCGGCGAAATGGCCAGGCCGACGGTCGGCAGGGCCTTGGGGATCGCCTCGGCAGTTCCGTCAGCGGATTTCTCCACTGTCGACGCCGCCACGTCGGCGGCAGCCTTGCCCGCATCCTGGGCGATTTTGATTTTCGCGGCAAGCGCTTCCAGCGCCTTGAGTTCAAGGACATTGGCACCTTTTTTCGCACTCAGGGTGATCTCACTGTCCAGCAGGTTGGCAGTCACTTGGAACTCCTGCAGGAATGCTTGATATTGCTTGATCGACGAATCGAGCGCGATGCGTTCCTTGAGTTCATTTTCGAGAATCTGTTGGACTTTGCCATAACTCGTCCGCTGCCCCCAACTGGCGGGTGCCTGGAAGGCATAGGGGGATTGCTGTCTCACCGGCAACTCCAATTGCCGGGTCGTGGTACTAAAATCCTCGTAGGTTTTGGTGTTGAGGAAGCTGCCGAAGGCGTTGGTCAACTCGGCTGAGCCCGCCCCGAAGGTGAACACACTGGTGGTGGAGGCACTGACGCCAAACAGATTCAAGGGCGTCGCGATGAGTTTGGTGGCCACGTTGCCGAGGTTCTCGGCGGCGTTGCCAAACACGTTCCCATACAGCCGTTCAAAATTATACCCATCCGCGAGGTTGGCGATGGAGCTGCTGGTGCTGGCAAAGGTCACCATGGTGGTCGGCGCATTTTGCTCGGACTGGGGAATGAATTGGTTGATGTTGGTTTCCTCCAGATAGGAAAACAATTGCGTGTCGGGCCCCGCATAGCCCTCGGGGAATGCCTTGCCGAAACCGATCGACCCGGCGTACGGCGTGCCGAATATCTCTATCAGACGGTTGCGGTAGTCCAGATCCTGGCGCACGGCATCCACCGAGAGATTGCTGGTGTCGTCGGCCAGATAGCGCAACTTGTTGCCTGCCTTGGTGGCCATGTCGAGCGTCGCGAGGGCATTGCCGGCGGCACCCACCGCCCGCTGGTACATCTGGCTGAAATGCCCATCGCCGGTTTGCATGGCGCTCGGGTCGAGGTCCATGGCGATCGCATCGGAGTCGAAGCCCAGCGGGTTGACGCCGCTGTTAGCCTCGTCCAAGGCAATCTGGATCTCGTGCAGCGAGCCTACGATCGAGCCGATGTCGGCGGTGGCGCCGGAGCGTTCGATGAGATCGAGGTCCTCGGCGTTGGGCGGGGCCTGCGCGGGCAGCAAGGCGTTGGCGACGGCGTTATCGAACCAGGCCCCCTGCCCGGCGCGGTGTGCCCACTCGGAAACGCCCCAGGCGCGGGCCTGGTCGGCGCCATCGGTGTAGCCCTGCCATTGCCCGTCTGGGTTCTGGGTGAAATACTGCCGGTAGGTGGCGCGCACGATGTCGCGTCCGGCCTGTGCCTTGCCGGCGGCCTCTCTGGCGAAGGTTTTTTCGTCGAGGTAGTCGACCGGGAGCACGTTTTGCATCAACGAGTAAAGTTCCGAGCGGGCCAGCCAGTGGAAGTTAGGGTCTTGTAACAACGTGTAGTGCATGCCCAGTGCCGAGAGGTAGTGGCCCCAGGCGTCGCCGTGGCCCTGCGGGTAGAGCAGGCGGGCGTCGTCCTCATTGATGAAGCCGTCCTGGTTCACGTCGGCAATGTTGTAGTTCACGTTGTAGGCGGCCTCGCCGAGGCCCTTGCTGTAGTTCCAGAACAGACGGTTATACACCGGGTAGCTTTTGAGGAAATCGGTGCCGCGCAGCAAGGCCAACTCCTCTTGCATCACGTCCGCCTCCATGCCTTGGAAGGCGAAGGTGTAGGGCGCGACGCTGGCCAAGCCGGAGCTGCTCGAATCACTGGTCACGGCGATGGTCGGATCCTGCGCGTCACTGTAGGCTTCGCGGGCTAACAGGTCATACAGGGTGGCCAGGCGGGTGGCGGCAAGCAGCAGCGCCTGGTTGATGCCGTCGGTGCTCACCGCGTTGGTGGAATTATCGATGGAAAGCTCGCGGGCGCGGGCCAGCACCGTTTGATAGAGTTCAATCAGGCCGGTGCGTTCGATGACGTTTTTATCGGGATTGAGGGCCACCTTGCCGGCGAAGGGCGCACCGGCGATCTGGATCTGGCTGCTGTAGGTCGCCGGGCTTTCGGAGTTGAAGAAATCGGTGTAGCGGGCCTCGTACGGGTTGATGCGGTCGAGCACGCGTTTGACCCAGCCCATCACCAGTTGCGGAATGTAGTGCTTGCTGCCATCGGCCTGGAGTTGTGGGGAGTTGGCCGCCCCGGCCCACTGGAAGGGAGCATTGGACGCCGGCGAAATCGTACCCGGTTTCCATGCCGTGGCGGCATTGGCCACCTCGAAGGGCACCAGGGTCCAGTTCGCTTCGGTCTTGTGGCGGTAGCGCATCAGGATGAGCTTGTCGGCGAGCACCACGTCCGGCCGGCCCTCAAAGACGATCGCGTGGAGTCCGAGGTGCTGGGCCGTCGCGTCGGTCAACGACGCGCGATCTTTGGGAAGATATTGCTGCCACAGCGAGTGGCCGCTGGAATCGGTTTGCTTAAGGGTGCCGTTGGCCAACACCTCGCTGGCCACGGTATCGAGCGGGGCGGCGTCGCGGATCCACCATTCATAGTAGAGGTCACCGGTGTTGGCGCCGAATTCACCGTTGTGTTGCAGGGTGATTTTCTCGCTGAAGGCGTCGGCGGACTCGATGACCTTGATGGCCCCGCGGTAGCGGTCCGGGATGATCTCGACGATGTGCAGGCTCACCGGCGCGCCGGCCAGTTCCGTGCGGTTGTTCTCGGCGATGGTGATGAAGCGCGAGCCGCCGTTGGTCGGGGCCGTCAGCAACGCCGGATTGGGCACCAGCGCGGAGCCCACGCCGAAGCTGTCGAGTTCGGCGTAGCGAGACTGCGCTTGGGTCGGCAGCAACGAGATTTGGTGGGTGAGGGCGCAGACGTCCGAATTATCGGCAGTGCTCTGGGCCACCGGAATTGTCGGCGGGGGCACCACGGTAAAACCGAACCCCTGATTCATCACCGTGGCAAGATCGGCTTGAACCGCCAGCGAGTTTGCCACGGCGGTGAGATCGGCGGTGGGGTCGTAGAGAGAATTGTTAATGCCGAGCCGCTGGGTGACGACGGGTGATTCTTTCAATCCGGCCAGATACTGTCCGGTCACCGCAGGATTGTTAGGCGGGGCCTCGTTGCGGATCAGCATCGGGTTTTGGGATCTTTGATAGATCGCGGTGACGGCGGTGAGCCAACTCGCTCCGGTACCGGCATTCCGGACCCGGGTGAACTCATCGGCGGTCATGAGATTGGGCTCGAGGATGTTGAGCGGGTCGGGACCCGCGGTGAGATCCTTGTTGCCGCTGTCCTTGCCATTGAGGTAGCCGCGGAAGACGAGCGTCTCGGCCAGCGAATCGAAGTAGAAGCGCTTCGATAGCGAGCCGGGCAGATCCTTAAAGTACCAGCGCTCGGCCACCGTGAAGATCGAGGCGGAGGCGGGCGAAAATCCTGCGGCGGCCATTTGCGCGACGCTGAAGGGAGCCTCCATGCGGTCCAAGGGGCGAACGATGCGCGCCGAGTAGGAATTCACGTTGCTGTCACCGATCACCATGCTTGGGGTTGAAACATCGTAGACGATCTCGGCCGCCTTCATCGCCACCAACGCGGGCAGGCCATTGGAGCCGGGATTTTCATTGAAGTATTCGCCACCCTGATAGGCGAGGGTTTCGCCGCGCTTGAGTTTCGGGTAATCCGAGCGCCAGAGGGTCTGGTAAACCACCTTGCCCGGCCGGTCCTTGGTGGTGCTGCCATTGAAGAAGCGGGCGCCGCTGATGGCGTCGGGCACCCACGCCACCGGCGCGCCTGGAGCGGTGTTAGGCAGATAGAAATCGTTGCGGAACGGGTAATGATATTGATAGAAAAAGATCCCGTTGCCGGACACCACCCACGGGTTGGAATTCACATCCCACCACAGCGCGCGTTGCGAAGAAGAGTTGCCGCCGCGGGCCGGCATGGCGACGTTGCCGATGACCAGGTTCAAGGGATAAGGCGGGACGAGTGAATCACCGGCATAGGCCTGATAGTGGAAGCTATAGCGGAAGTTGTATGTTTGCGAGGCATCGGTGGTCAGGAAGCGGTCCTCGGGATGGGCTGCGCTGTCATAGGCCAGACCGGGGGTGGACAAGACGACGGCATCGGCCGGGCGCGGGAAATCGATGGCGCCGGGACGGTTTTTGAAAACGTGATAGGCCGCCATCTCCGGTTCGCCGGTCACGAGGTTGGACACCTGCGCCAGCACCCATGGATCCGAGGTGTAGGCCGTGCCGCTGCGGTTGATATCCGCCTGCAGGGCGAAGGCGGCGAGCGGCGGGTTGTTGGGGATGTCCTCGCCGAGGTTCTTGATTTTCAATGCCGCGCGGCCGGAAGGCGCGACCAAGGCGTGCTCCTCGTTGGGATTGTAGCCGGCCAGAGTGTTGTCCGGTTGGTTGTAGATTTTGAGACCGGCGTACGCAGCGAGGTCGAAGACTTGCTGCGGACGTCCCGTCTGATCGATTCCCTCCGAGCCGATCCGGCTGGCGATGTAGATCGCCTTATCCTTGTTAGATCCATAGGTCGGATACTTCACTTCGTCATACCCCGCCGCCGCATACGGCCAGGCGACGTTGGGATGGCTCAGCGGATCGGCTAGATATGGGTTTTCGTAATAGGCGACCTCGAGGCGGCGGGTCGGGCCGGTATACAACTGGCCGTGGTTGACCGGGAAGATCGGCCCCCAGCTGCCGACCTCGGCGGAGCGGGTGTAAACGTCGGCATTGTAGTTGGAAATCGCGTTGAGGATGTAGCCGCTGCCGCCGAAGCCGGCGTTGTCCAGCGTGCTGTCGAGGCGGGTAGCCACCTCCTGGATGTCGAGGTGGGCCCAGGTACCGGCAAACACCGCGGTGGAGTCGCTGGCCACCGGGCCGACGCCGACGTTGGCCAAGGACCCCTCGTTGACGAACTGATTGCCAACAGGAGAACTCTCGAAACCGAACTGGAGCAACGGATTTCTGGTGCGCAGGGCAGTGGTCCGGCTCGACCTCAGGTTGAGGATTTCCGCCGGAGTGAGCCACGGACTGCCCGTCACGGCCTGCTGGAGCCCGGCCAGATTGTCGAACAACCGGAGCTGGTCGAGTTGCAGGTGACTCAGCGGGTTGGCATCGACGCCGAGGCGCAGGCTCTGGTCAGTCAGGCCGCCGCCGACCGTGCTCGTGGCGGTGATGCCACTCGGATCGAGCAGGAAATTGACCCAGCCGGCTTCGTCGCGGACCCCGTCGAGGTAGTAATCGAGCACGCTCAAGGGGATGCCGAAAAAGTTGTCGGTGAACACGTGAATGACATGGTGCTTCCACGCGGCACCTGCCGTCGAAAACGGCTTGGTCACCAGCATCCCCAAATAGCTGGTGGAGATGGTCGAGGCTGCCGGGTCAATCACGACCTTGAGAGAGCCCCCACCGGTGCTCAGGACCGTCATCGGCTTGCCGGACGCGGCAAGTGACAACCCGGAACCGGCGGCGGCCGCAGGCAGGCTGAGGACAAAGGTGCTGCCATTGGTGACCGACACGACCTTGGTGCCGGGCGCGATGTTAGAGCCGCTGATGGTCATGCCGGCGACCAGGCTGGCGGTGCTGTCGCAGGTCACGGTGGTTCCGGGGGCGGTGGCGGTGGTCGTGCAGTTTGTCAGGGGCGTCGGGGAATCCTGCAGACTCTTGGCGTTGAGCCAGAAGTCGATCACGAAGCTGGAACCCGGGTCCATGGCAGGCTGGGAAGCGCCGGTGATGACCCCGAACGCCCCGTGGTCCGCGGCGGCCCCACCGCCGAGTTCGAGCCCGCGGCGGCCGAGGACCAGCTTCGGGTCATTGGGCAGCAGCGGCGTGACCGGTGACGAGCGGATCACCCGCACCGCCAGCATTTCCTTGGTGAGATCGCCGGTGGCCACCTCGCCCGGATTCGGCCGGTAGCTGTAGAGGACCACGCTGCGGCCCGGGCCTGCGGCGGAGAATGGCACCCCCGCAGAGGCCTTGTCTGCGGTGGCTGCGGTGCCCAGGTCCGTATAGGTCAGGCTCCGAAAATTCCAAGCGTCGGTGGCACTGAGGTCCAGTTTGGTCGGCGGTTGCCGCCCGGCCACCGGATCAAAGAGGTGGTGGTAATGCGCGTCTTCGCCCAGTGCGGGAGACAGTCCACCCAGGTATTGCGCCGGAAATGCGGCGTCCGGATTGCTTTGGGCGATGGTGGGCAGCGCGGCCTGCATCACATACTGGGAGCCGGCCTTGATCCGGCTGAAGTCCACCGCATTTTCCAGCGCGGATGTTAGATTGACCGTTTGGCCGGGATAGCCGCTGACGAGTTCGATCTTGTAGGTTTTGGTGTGGTCATATTGCTCCTGCCAAGCGACGCGGCAACTGGCCGGATGGACCGGATAGAGTTTCTGGTCAACCTGATCCCAGACCCACGGCCAGCCGGTGGCCGCCCCGGTCAACAAGTCCCCCACTGGCTCCAGCGAGGTGGCGTCCGGGCCGCTATCGCCGAGGACCACGCCATCGGGCAAGGCCGGGTTGGTGGCGGGCTGGTTGCGATCCAGCGCCGTGCCCGCCGGCACCAATGCCCGGAACACGGTCTGCTGATAGAGCCAGTGAATCTCCGTCGGTGTGAGAAGGTGGCCGATGACCGGGGCGCCGGGGTTCAGGATGTAAACCCGCGCGGTCCGCTGCACTCCATCCTTGTCTGCGACCGACTCGTCGGTCAGTGCCGCAACCGCGGACCCCAACGGGCTCAGGTCACCACCCGGCTGCACCGGGAAGTCCGCCAAAGTCAAACGACGGCTGGTGCTGCGGTAAAATGCCCCCACTTCCAGCTTGAGGCTACTGCTGTCCGAATTGATCCAAACGTCAGTGTTCAATCCGCTGCCATAATACAGATGTGGTCCACCCGTATCGAACACCCGCACAAACGACTGGCCGTCGAGCGACGAGGCGGTCTGCCCGGGGATGATGCTCGTGGCATCAAACCGGTATCGCACCTGGCCGGTTGACTGCCATTGGATGCGCAGCGGCGCGGTGATTTGCATCCCGGCGGTAACCGCCCGGCTGTCGCCCGGGGTGAGTGGGTAGGCAGGCGGCGTGTTTGACGCGCCGTTGGCCCCGGCATAGGTGGTCACGCTATAGCCCGTATTCTTGATCCGGACCCCGCCGGCGTCGTTTTGCACGACGGTATCGATGGAGGCGGTGAATTGGCTGTTGAGGGCGTACCAGAACCGGCCGACTCCGGGATCGGGATGTCCGAAGCCGCCGTCTTTGCCGGTGGCCGAATCGATGATGACCGCGTACTCCAACGCCCATCTCCAAATGACCTTCATATCCTCGCTGACGGTCTGCTCGAAGAAATTCTGGACTCCTTGGACGGTTTGCCCGTCGATTGCATAGCCGAGGTTGCGCAAGCGATACACCCCGATGTTATCCGGATTTGGATCATCCGGATCACCCGGCGCCGTGAGTTCGGCAAACTTCGCGTTCAAGTAAATGAAATCCGGCGCGCTGAATCGTTGCACCGACTGATACGCTTGATTGGTGACGCCGACGGTTGGCGAGAGCAACGGATTGGCGGCCCCGACCACGACGGTGGAGCCATCCGGCCGGGTGTACTTGCTTTCCGCAGTGACCTTGACAGGGCGGGTGATCATGATCGCTTTCCCAGCGAGGTTGATCGTGTCGCCCTGATGCCCGAAGAGATACTGAAGTCCCGTGTGCCATGCCGCCGGCCCCTCGATGCCGATGGAGATGGGCTCGTACTGGCTCGCGGTGAAGGAAGGACTGGTTTTGTACACAAACCTGATCTCATTGCTTCCCTCATAGAGCTGAACCTGAAACGTCATTCGATTCGCCGGATAGCCAAATTGCTGCATGTCCTGCCATTGGACGACGCAGATCCGGTTGGGGGCGGCGCCGATGGTCGCATACTTGATAGTCGAAGCCGGAGCAGGGCTGGTAAGCGTCGTCAAATCGGTGAAAAACGGCGCGATGTAGTTATGGGGAAGCTCAGGCCCGAAAATGGGTTCCGGCGAATAATCAACCGAGCTGGCACCGAAAACGATCTCCCCGTTAGTAGAGGGAAAGCAGGACGTGTAGGTGGTGGTATAATACACAAAGCCGAAGCCGATATCGATGTTTTGCGCGGCATCGTCCTGATTAAGCAAAGCGGTGGCCGTGTGGACGACCGTATCCTGGGGCAAGCTGATGAGATCGATGAAGTTGTACTGGGTCGTGTCGGTGGAAACCGCAAACTTGTAACCGAAGTCATCCGGCGTGCCCGCCGTTGTGGGCACGGCGGCCGAGGTGACAAGCGTGGAAACGCCCAGCAAAAACGCCGCGGCGATTCCGGTGAGGACCTTGGGCAAGGGTTTCGCAAAACCGTTGATTCGAATGAAAGTGTTCATGATGGCTAAAGTCTGTTAGGAAGGATTCTACTGGGCGCCCTGGAGGGCGTCTACCGGGCTGATGCGCTGGAACTCGACACGGCCAGTTAGAACGAGGTTGGATTGGATGAGGCCCTTGATGGTTTCCTTGTAGCCGCCGCTGAGGTGGTCGCCGATGGATTGGCTCGGGTCGAAGTGGATTTCCATTTCGCGGGTGATGGCCGGTCCGTTGGAGTGGTCGTGGTGGTAGGCGTGGCGGAACGGATTGCTGCGGTGGAACGGGTCGAGGACCAGGGTGCCCGGATAGGTGGTGAGCGTCTGACCGGCACCAGGAGCGCCTGCAAGGTCGAGGCTGAGTCGATAGGTTTCCGCGAGCGACGGGGGGCGGGTGCTGCGGGACACGAGAAAGGCCGCCAGGCCGTCGGCGGTGAGCCCGGGATAGGCGGGGTCAGCGAGCAAGGCGGCTTGACTGGTGGCATCCATCAGGCGGGGCATGTCGTAGGTCACCGCCTCGAGGCGCATGCCGACGCGTTTGCCGTTGCGCTCCTTGATGCCCTCGAAGAAGGGGATGCGCGCCGCATCCACCACCAACACCGGGACCGGAGGCACGGCCGGATCGGCGGTTTTGGTTTGCATGATGGTCACCTGGGACAGCAAGCGCGTCTTGGTGCCGTCGAAATGCAGCAGGATGCGGGCCGGGGTCTTGGCCGCAGAAGGTCGCAGCGGAGCGCCGTCCTCGACGATGCTGGTGGAGGAATCGATGACGATTTCGCCGACCCAGAGACCTTTCATTGATGCGGCGGGGGTCACGGGCGTCGGATCGGTGGGGTAGTGCAAGTCGTTGAGGGAAGCGCTGACCGGGAGCCAGAACGAGGCGCCGACGCCGGTTGCGAGGCGGTAGGTGTTCGTTCGGCCCGCCTGGCCGCTGCTCCAGTTGCGGGTCGCCCCGATGGTCAGCGTACCGGTGCTTAGCGCGCCAATGGCGGGACTGACGGGCGAGCTTGCCGGGCTGGCACCGATTTGATCGCCACGGGCGTAGGCAAGATCGCTGGAAGTGGGTTTCACGGCGTAAAGCACCAGAGTGCCTGGATGCGGATCGGGGGTGACCAAATTGAACAGCGGGGCGGCAGGCGCATTCGATAGATTGGTGAAGGTGATTGCGCTGAGATCGAGTTGGATCGCATCCACGCCCGTGCCCACTGGCACGGTGTCACCGGGGCCGGCAAAATTCAGCGACCCGCTGACCGCGGCTGTGAAATCGACTGCCACCGGTCCCATGTAGGAAGACGGACCGGCGCAGTAGATCCAGTAAGCCTGGTCGGCAACCAGCGTGTTGGACCCAATGACATGTTCCCAATTTCCCGTGGCGGAATTGAGGCGGAAGATGCGGGCAACCGGGTGGGTGGTGCCCGACGGGCCGAAGAACGCGTCGAAGCTGGGCGTGCCATTGAGTCCGAAACCCACCAGATTGAAGCGGTCGGGGGTCCAGGTCGGGCGGAAGAAGCGGGTGCGGCCGCTGAGGGTGAGCACGATCGGGCTGGCACCGGTGGCCACCTGGATCAAATAGGGACGGTTGCCAAAAATCAGGGGGAGGTTGTTGGTGCCGGCGGGGTCGGAGCTTTTCCACTGCTGCCAGCCGTCCTGATTGAAAGTGCCGGCTTGGGTCGGGTCGCTGCCGAAATACTCGGCCGTGCCTGCGAGCGGTTGCGGCGTGGCAATGACCTGGATGGAGGGGTTGTTGAAGACAGCCTGCGGTGCCAGGCGGTTGCCGTTGGCGTCGGTGGGCTCGACTTCGAGCCAGACGGCGTTCCAGCCTGCGTTCAGGGTGACGCTCTGCGGGGCGGTCTGGGCGCGGGCGGAACCAGCCAGCAGGACGATGCCAGCCGCGGCGGTGAGGCTGTGCCACAGAATCGAAAGGGACGAGCGTTGCATGGTGATGAATGGGTCGGGATTAGGGAAGGGTCAGATTAAGACGGATGAATTTCACCTTGGCCCCATCAACCGGTGCCGAGGCCCGTATCTGCTGGGTGGTGGCCGTGTTGGAAAGCAGCTCCGCGGTAACCCCCGTCGTGCTCCAGGTGATCAAATCGCTTGACCACTCGACGTTGTAAATCACGTCGGTCGCGGCAATCGCTTTGTTATAGGTAACGCCGGGCGCGGCACCGTCCGGACCAACCACCGGCAGGCCGCTTGGCGAGGAGACCCGCGGATTCATGCCGAACGCATACTTCAACAGATTGCTCACGCCGTCATGAGCGGGATTGGCGAGCGCTCCGGCAATGAGCGGATTTCCCGCGTCGCCGCCAAACTGGGCCAGCTGCCAGGTCTGGAAAGGCGTGCCGCTGGTTGCGGTGCCGGTGACCGCGATGTTGAACGGGTTCTGGTTGGCGTCGTTACTCGCCAAATGAAGCACCGCAGTCCGGTTGCCGGCAGCGGCCGGCGCGAAGCGCACGGTGAAGGTCGTGGTGCCGGCCGGACCGGACACCGGGGCCAAGGGCGTGGCCGTCACGGTGAAGTCTGCCGCGTTGGCACCGTCGATGGCCACCGTCAATCCCGTTAGATCCGCGTTGCCGGTGTTTCTGATCGTGAAAATCAGGCTGGCGTCGGACCCTACAGCCACCACGTCGAATTCCGCCACTCCGCCCTGCAGGATCGGCTTGCCAAGCGGTGCATCGACCGAGAGCACCGGCGCAATGGCAATGCCCGGAGTGGCGAGGGAGCCGCTGCTGGTGGTGCCGCCACTGTTGGTGGCGAAACCGCGGAAGTAGTAGGTCGTC
This sequence comes from Akkermansiaceae bacterium, assembly GCA_903908495.1. Classification (GTDB taxonomy): domain Bacteria; phylum Verrucomicrobiota; class Verrucomicrobiia; order Verrucomicrobiales; family Akkermansiaceae; genus Luteolibacter. The sequence continues at coordinate 4,457 of CAIVSK010000159.1, read as the reverse complement.
GCGGGATCCAGCCCGGAGATCGTGGTGGACTCGGCAAGCCCCGCGACTCCTGTTAGACCGCTGATCACCGGCGAGAGCATGCTGGTGGAAACGATGCTGCGGATGGTCGAATGAGTGATTTCTCCGACCCACACCGAGCCCGCCGGGCTGACCGCCAAAGCGACCGGGCGATCGAACTTGGCCACCACTCCGAATCCGTCAAACAAGCCTTGAACCCCGGTGCCGGCATAGGTGGTCACCACCCCCGTGGAGCTGACCTCGCGGATGCGGTGGTTGCCGGTGTCGGCAATATATAGCTTTCCGGTGGCATCGACCGCAAGCCCGCCCGGGGAGGAAAAAGTCGCAGCCGTGCCGCTGCCATTGCCGGAGCCCGCCGTCGCTGCGGATCCGGCAAACGTGTCCACCACCACGTTCGTGCCGATGGATTGGATCCGGCGGATCGAGTGCTTGCCCGTCTCGGTCACATAGACGATCCCGGCGGCGCTGACGGCAATGCCGGCCGGCGAATTGAATTGAGCGGCATTGGCCACCCCGTCGAGCGATCCGGGAGTGCCCGTGCCAGCCAGCGTGCTGACGCTGCCGTCCGCTGCCACTTTGCGGATGCGGTGGTTGAGGGAGTCTGCCACGTAGAGGTTGCCGGCCGCATCGATGGCCATTCCCAGCGGCGTGTTGAAGCGCGCGCCGGTGCCCGCACCGTCGGTGAATCCGGCCGCACCGAATCCGCTGAAGGTAGTGACGGTGCCGGTGGTGGAAACGGCGCGGATGCAGTGGTTCTGCGAGTCACTCACGAACAAGGTGCCATCCGCAGCGATCGCCACGCCTGCCGGAGCATTGAACCGGGCGGGCAAAGCGGGCGGGGTGGCGTCGCTGGCGGGCCCGTTGACAAAGCCCGCCACGCCGGTGCCGGCGACGGTGCTGCTGGTGCCATCCGGGGCGATCTTGCGGATGCGGTGGTCGGTTTTGTCGGCCACGTACACATTGCCAAGCGCATCGGCGGCCAGGCCGGACGGCAGTCTGAACTGCGCCGTAGTGCCGACGCCCTCGGCGTAGCCCGGGGCAGAACCCGCCAGAGTGCTGACCAGGACGCCGTCGAACTGGGGGTCCGGGGAAATTTCAAACCACATCCTGGTGTCGCTGCCGTTCGGATTCACCGTGGCCCCGAGCGCTACGGTCGTGCCACTCGCGCTGGCGGTCACTGCCGCGAGTGTGGGAGGGGCCAGCGCGGTGCCATGCAGATGATAGGTGAGGCTGGGCGAATTAACGTCGCTGCTGGTCACTGCCAAATCCAATCCGAAGGAACCGGCGCTGGCATTCTGGAACTGCACGCTGAAGGTGGCCGACGCTCCGGGCGGCACGACGGAGTTGGCTGCAAGCGGGTTGACCAGCGCCCAAGCGGCCAACGCACCGGTACCGGCGACGAACTGTACATTTTGAATATTCAGCACGTAGTTTCCGGTGTTTTCGAGGGTGAGGGCCCGCGTCACCGGCGTGTTGAACGGCGTGCCACCGAACTCGATTGTCTGCCCGTCGGAGAGCACCGCCGCCGCCGTGGTGGCTCCATCGTGGACCAGGATTTGTTGCAGAGGAGTGGAAAAACTCAGAATGCTGCCGCTCGCCGTGCCGCGGTCATTGGTGGCCTTTACCCGGAAGTAATAGGTGGTTTGCGGATACAACGATTGCAGAGCGGACGAATGGATCGCCAACCCAGGGGCGGATTGCGGCGGATTGACCAGCCCCATGCCAATGGTCGGCAAGGCGGCCCGCACGAGTGTCCGCACATCCAGGTTGCCCTCCTCGGTGACGTACACACTGCCGTCCGCCGCCAACGCAATGCCCGCCGGCAGGTTGAAACGGGCAGCGGTGGCTGGATACAGCGCCGCTACCGGGAAATTCGCCAGGCCCGCGATGCCGGATCCCGCCAGGGTGGTCACCTGCCCGGCTGAATCGACGCGGCGGATCCGGTGGTTGTCGCGGTCGGCGACGTAGGCGATGCCGCTGCCATCCACAGCAATCCCGGCGGGAGAACTAAACTGCGCGCTGCCGCCAGCACCGTCGAAGAACCCGGCGCTGCCGTTGCCCGCGAGCGTGGACACGCTGCCGTCCGCCGCGATCACGCGGATCGCGTGGTTGCCAGTATCGGCCACATACACCTGACCGCCAACCGCCGCCACCGCGAGCGGCGCATTGAATTGTGCGGCCGCCGCCGCGCCGTCGGCGAATCCCGCCCCGCCGGCACCGGCCAGCGTCGAGACCGCCCCGGCGGCGGTGATTTTGCGGATGCAATGGTTGCCGGAATCGGCCACATAGACGTTGCCGCCGGAATCCACCGCTACCCCGGTCGGGAACAAAAACCTGGCTGTCAGAGCGTTGCCCGCCGTCGCGTTGACGAAACCGGCCAAGCCGGATCCAGCATAGGTGCTGACCACCCCGCTGTGGGTGATTTTCCGGATCACATGATTGTATCCGTCGGCCACGTAGAGGTTGCCACTGGCATCCGCCGCCAGGCCCGCCGGGTGGTCGAACATCGCGGCGCTGCCGCTGCCATTGCCAAAACCCGCCACTGATCCGGCGAAGGTGCTCACCACGCCGCTGCTTGTGTCAACCTGCAGAATCCGGCAAGCGGTGGAATCGGCGACGTAGGCAATGCCATTAGCGACGACCACGCCCTCGGGCTTGGCAAAGCCGGCGGCTGCCAGGGTGGTCGGCATCAGCGGGCCGGCGAGGCCCGGATCGGTCGAGTACTCGAAAACCGCAGAAGTGAAGCCGCCTTTGGGATCGACGGTGCCGTTGAGCCTCGCCCCAATCGGCGTCAGGTTGTCCGCCGCCACCGTGGCCACCACCGGCGCGTCCACCAGCGTGAAATTCTGCCCGATGATTCCGGCGAGTGCTTGCTTGGTGACTTGGTCCGCCGCTGCCCAGCGGAAAAAGTACTGGGTCCCGCTATTGAGCCCGAGGGCTGCGGCATCGAGCAGCGCACTGATCGCCACTCCGGTGGCATTGGACGACCCGGCAAGCGCGGCGACCGTGATCGGCTTGACGATCACCCGGCGCACGGCGTGATTCTGCGTGTCGGCCACCACCAGGTTGCCATTGCCATCCACCAGCAGGCCTGCGGGACTCTTGAACTGCGCCACCGCGATATTGCCATCCACGTAACCCGCAACTCCCGTGCCAATCACCGTGGTGACGACAGCACCGGGAATGCTCACCCGGCGAATCCGGTTGTCGGCCTCGTCGGATACATAACAATTGTTCTGCGCATCCACGGCCACGGCCACGGGGGATTTGAATTGCGCCGCCAACCCGGTGCCATCGGCATACCCGCTCACCCCGCTGCCGGCGAGCGTGCTCACCGTGACCGAAACCGGGTCGATCCGCCGGATGCGATGATTGTCGCGATCGGCCACCAGCAAATTTCCGCTGTTGTCGAAGGCCAAGCCAAAGGGCGAATTGAACTGTGCGGACGTGCGATCCCCTTCGGACAGAGTCAGTTGCGATCCGGACGCGCTGCCGGTTGCCGCTGTGTCAAGCGTCAGACTCGAAATCCCAACGCTCGTGATTCTGGTCCCCGCAGCGATGCCGGCACCGGAAATGGCCATTCCCACCAGCGGAGTCGCGCCGCCCCCGGAAGACCAAGCCACGGTGAACGAGCCGAGGGTGGTCGTTCCAATCGCCACCCCGCCTGCGGTGGTGAAAGTTCCACCGGCCACCCCGCTGCCGCAATAGGTGCTCACCCCACCGACCGGGGTGATCTGGCGGATGCGGTGGTTGCCGGAGTCCGCCACATAAACATTGCCAGCCGCATCCAGCACCAGGCCCTGCGGATGGCTGAAGCGGGCGACGCTGCCCGACCCGTTGAGGAATCCCGCCGTGCCGGAACCGGCGAGCGTGGTGACGGTCCACGGCTGGCCGCTGAGGGCCGGCCGGGCGAGCTTGCGGATGCGGTGATTGAAGGTATCCGCCACATAGACGTTGTCATCGGTGGGCCCGACCGCCACTGCGGACGGAAAGAAGAATTTGGCGCTGGGGCCTGCGCCGTCGGCGAAGCCAAAGACCCCGCTGGAACCGCCCACGGTGCCGGCGATGGTGCTGACCACTCCGGCCGGGGTGACCATGCGGATCAGGTGGTTGGCGGTGTCGGCGATGAAGACGTTGCCGGCGTCGTCGCGGGCCACGCCGGACGGGTAGGCGAGTTGCGCGGCGGCACCGTCGGCGAAGCCCAGGCTGCCGTTGCCGGCCAGGGTGCTGCTGGTGTTCAGGAAACTCTTGTCAGTGGAAATTTCAATGGTCATGGGTGCGGCCGCATTGGCAAAAGCCACCCGCGTCGAAATCGTCAGGCCCGCCGCAGTGAACAACGTGGCACCCGACTCGTAAGCCCCGATGTCCATGCCGCTGCCGTTGAGCCGTGGATAGCCCCGCTGGTCGGTGCTTGGCGTGTTGGCGCTTGCCACGCCGGC
>CAIVSK010000158.1 GCA_903908495.1 Akkermansiaceae bacterium | reverse complement strand
TGTGCGGAGATCGCCTCGTCCACATTCTGTTTCATGCGGGCGTAGGAGCCTCCGAGGAACGCCTTGTCCAGCACCGAACCGATGCCGGAGGCCGCGGCACCGATCATGCTTTTGGCGGTTTCCCACGGATGCACGATGGCCTCTGCCGCCGCCCCCAATTCCGCCGTCGGGATGGCTTCCTTGAGCCGGTCGAACTGTTTGCCGGCCATCTCGATTGCCACGCCACCGGCGGCCACGGCGGCCACCAACAGGCCCCACGGACCGGTGACGAACATCTTGGCCGCATTTCCCAGCATGCCGAGCGCGGCCGTGTTGTTGGAGAGCCGCAGCACGGCCGTGGCCTCGCGGCTGCGCGGCACCGCGGCGCGCGCTAGAATCCGTTGCAGCACCGCCGCCGTATTCTTTTCCTCCAGCGCCAGCTTCTCGCGCGCGGCGATCACCGATTCCAGATCGGAGGCTGCCTGCTTGCGCGCCGCCTCCTGCGCCATGGCCACGCGGTTTGCCTGAGCCTCGGCCACCGCCTTTTCGATGATGAGGCGGTTCGCGCCCCGGGTGGCTTCCCGTTCGGCCGCAGCCGCCTCTTCCGGCGGGAGCGTCGCCAGGCCGGAGGTGCCGCCTGCGGCGAGACGCAGCTTGCGCTGCTCCTGGAGGGATAGATCCTCCTCGGCGGCGGCCACTTTCTTCACCTCGGCCACTACCTGGTCGGCACCGGTCGCTTCGAATTCCAGAGTGATTTTGGTGTCGGCCATGTAGATCAGGGACCCACGCGGGAAAACCCGGTGCAGGTGAGGGAATAGGATTTCAGATGGATATTGGGAGGGCCTTCCGGGCTGCGGCCCGGCTCATAGGTCGGGATGTAGCAGTTGGCGAAGAGCCAGTAGCGGTCGGTGATTCCGAGCACCTCGATCTTGAGCGGCTTGCGTCCCAGCAAATTCACCGCGATGAGGCTGTCGAGCACTTCCGCCCGCGCCGCGGCATCCGAGGCGGCCGGCTTGTAGATATCCAGCTTCAGGTTGATGGCGGAGTTGCCAGTCGGCCGCAGGAACGGCGCGGCGGCATCCACCAGGGCCACGACCTCAAGCCCCCGTCCCAGCGGGTAGCGCGGCTCACCCTCGATCTCATCGCCATAGGCCAGCAGCACCAGCGGAGTGCCGCCGGGATCAAACGTGATGCGCCAGTTGCTTTCAATCTTCATGGGACGACTTTGCCGGGTGCGAGCGGCAAACTGGTGAATATGGGGGTACCGGTGGTGCCGCTGCCGGTGCTCCAGGTGGCGGTTTGAGGCGTGGTTCCCACACCGGTCCAAAATCCGGAGCCAACATTGTCGACATAATTTGTAAACTTCCAAACCCACGCGGTGGAGGCGGAGGCCTGCCACTGCAATCCCAAACCGCAGAAGAAGGCAGATCCCCCCTGCGCGGAATACGGCACAATGGTACGACCCGCAGTGATGACGGTGGCTCCCTGATCGGTATTATTGTCCGGATATAGCACCCATTTCGGGTTGCCTGAGTTGGAAATCAACCAATAGTTCTTCGGGTCCGTGTTGCCTTGGTTATTGACCACCAGGACGGTCCCGCCAAGGTAGAAGGAATTGCTGGATGGATGGCCATCCTTGGGGGCGATCTGTTCCAAGGTCGCGTCCGCAGGAACCACCATCACACTGGCAGATAGTTCCACCCACTGTCCAATCCATCCTACGTCGGCATCGCCGTCAGTCGTGTATTGTGGACGACCCGGATAGATGTTGAAGATCCGCGGTTGGGATACTGGATAGAGCCTGCCGGCCGAGTTGGGAGTCAGGGTTCCGGAAACGATCCATGATGCCACCGTGCCCAGCGTCATCACGCGAGGGGGAGCATCCGGGTCCCCAGGACCTATTATGGTCGTCACGGCTGTCGGCGATGCCGGTGCGGATGCTGCAGGCCTGGCCAGCACGAAGTCCGGCACGGTGGGCGCGGCTCCGGCAGGCCGGGCCAGCACCACCAGCGGGGCGGCGGGGGCGGCTGGGGAAGTCAGCGGAGTGACCGGATCAGGGGCAGTGGGAGGCATGGGGAAAGTTGCAGGTTATTGGTTATTCGGAATGGATGGAGGACAGCGGATTTATCTATCCGCTATCCTCCTCGAGGCGGTCAGCTCGCCGCCGGGAAGTTGCAGGAGTCCCCCGCGACCATCACCCCGGCCACCGCCTTGTACTGGGTGAAGCGCAGCTTGGGTTCGGAGAACTTGCCATCGGCCTTGGTGCCCTCCACCATGCGGCACTGGCACCACCAGTCCTGGATGAACACGTCGAAGTTTCCCAGCGCGCGGCCTTGCAGCCGTAGCCAGCCGTCGATGTAGCGGTCGTTGCTCGCGCCGGGCGTCTGTGCCGTGCCCTCCACGATCTTGGTGCCCACGCCGTGCTGCAGGCGCAGCACCAGCTCGTTCATTTGTTGGGCGGTGAGTTCGAGGAAGTCGGCCACCACGATCTTGCGGGGCACTTTCACGCGGCTGCCGTTGGGCAGCAGGCGCATGACGGGGTAATCCTCTTCCTCCACGCCGAATTTGAAATCAAGGATATTGCCCAGGGTACCGTCCGTCCAGTTGGTTGACGGAATCATGTCAGGCTTGGCGGTGGCGGAAACGGTCAGGCCGTCAACGGTGATGCCGGAGGTTGCGCCTGCCTCGACGAAATAGGCAAAGCCGCCGAGAAGGATGTCGCGTAAGGATGGAGTGCTCATGATTTAGGAGATAGTGAATGTTGGATGGTTGATGGTGGATAGTGGATGATGGAGATCAGACGCCGAGGAAGTTGAGGCAGCCGGGGCGGGCGGCGAGCAGGGCGTCGGCCCGTTCTTTGGACAGGGTCACCCGGGCGGTGTTGTAGCAGAGCATGCCGCCGATTTTCAGCGGTTCGGAGCCCGGCATGACCACCTCATAGCAGCAGGGAAGGGGAGGCGGGGATGGGGCGGCGGGGGCGGAAGCGGCGGATTCAATTTTTTCTTTCATGGTTTCAGGTGGATTCGATTAGAGTGAGACGGGGATGGATATTTCGCAGTCGTAGACCAGGTATTTGGCGTCCGGGATCAGGCCGCCGCGGGTGATCTCCGCCGCGGCGAAGCAATGCCCGCCGCCCGGTATCCAGCGCCACAGGCGGGTGATGACGCTTTGCATCACGTCATCGGCCGCCAGGGCAGCGCCGGCGATGACGGGCCTGCTCCACACGGTGAGGGTGTAGCGCTGTGCCAGGCGCGGGCGGGAGGTGTTTTTTTCCACCGCCGCAAACCCCTGCCACAGGATGGTGATGGCGGTGCCGGTAGGCTTGCCAACCCCCCCGGCGATAGCACTGGCGATGCTCTTCTGGCGGTCGACGATGATGGGCAGGGCGGTGATATCCAGCACGGTGGCCAGCTCGCCCGCGGCGGGCGCGGTGGCCAGGCGGGTGGCGATCAGATCGGCGATGTCGAGGGCGGCGCTCATGTGGGTAAAAGGCGGAGGACTTTGACGAGATAGTCGCGGGCGGCCTCACGGCCCTTGGCGGCATAGCCTTCGTCGGAGGGGAGCAGCGTGCGGTCCTGCTTCTGGTGCACCTTGCGCATGAAAAAATAGGCGGGGCTGTGGTTGGCGGCGAACACCAGGCCGGGATAACGCTGGTTGATCATGCCGAACTCGAGCACGCCCTCGGGGAAGTCACGCGGCGATTTGCCGTAGGTGGCTGCGCAGGCGGCACGCACCAGGAACTTGCCGCGCATTTTGATGTCGATGTCATGAAAGGCACGGCCCAGTCCGGTGTTGGCCTCGATTAGAAGCATGGCGCGCTGCGCATCGGACTTCTCTTCGATGGCGTTTGGGCTTTTACCGATCTTTGCGCGGTGTCCGGTTGGCATGGCACCCAGCGCCTCGGCGGTGGCGTGGTGGGTATCATTTATCAGGTGCTCGCGCGTGTAATTTGCCAATACCACGACCATATCCGCATGCATCGGCCCGCGGTTTGCAAGGGCGTTGCGCAGGCGCTGCAAGTCCGCCATGCTTTCCCGCAGGCCCAGCACGTCGATCTGGATCGTCACCGCGCTCATGCCCGGCCTCCTTTTTTGGCCAGCTCGCGTTCGAGGATCGGATCGTATGCCAGCACTGCGGGTTTATCGGCGTTCGCCGTGGCGGCGGTGGATTGCTTGAACGCCTCGATGAGATCCGGATCCACGTCCGCGAAGGAAATTTGCGGGGTGGGCAGTGGCAGCTTGCCAGCCATGACGATGGGCGCTTTGGCGAACCATTCGTCGGCCGTCTCGAAGTGCGGTCCACTCACGCCGAGTTTTTCGCACTCGGTGGCAGAGACCTCGCGCCAACCCATCCCGGAGTTGAATGCAAAGGGAGGATGGTCAACGCCCAGGGCGTCGTCGAAGTTCTCATAATGTCCCAGCTCGCCCCATACCGGATCGGCCTTGAATGCCACCATTTTCCCGGCAGCCAGGCGGCCTCCGGAGATGGTCCAGCGCGGTTCGGTAAGCGCGTCTTTGGGGCCTCCCATTTCCACCCCTCCCCAATGGCGGGGCGCAGTGCTGGGGCTCACGCGCACCAGTTCCCAGGCGGGGAACTGGCGCAGCCGGTCGGGAGTTTGGCCGCGCGTTTGTTGGCCCACCCCGCGCATCAGCTCGAGCTGTGTCCTCACGATCAGGTCGCGCCGGCGGAAGCTGGATAGATCCTGCAAGGAACCGGCCACCGCAGGCGGCACCTCGCCGGGAGGCGCATCCAGGAAGCTTCCCTCTGGCGTGTAACCGATGGCTTTGATTGATTCCCAGATGGCGGTTCGGGCCTGTCCTTGGGAAATATCCCCGGCTGTCAGGGAATCGATGATTTCCTTGAGACGAGATACAAAGATGGCGTTGCTTCCGCGTGCCGTGAAAACCGATCGCGCCAGAATCTGCATGCCCTTTTCCCGCAGCCCGGCCGTGCCCAGCGTCGTTTCCATGACGCTGCGGGCAGCCGCGGAGCGGGCGGCGTCGAAGATGGTCATGGGATCGATGAGGGGCATCAGGGGGGATTAGAGGTTATTAGTTAGAAGTTATTGGAAAGAGGCAGTGGAAGAGACGGGTTTGTCGCCGAGTTCGCGCATCAGCCTGGACTGCGCGTCCTCGATGTGGCGAATGGCCAGCACGCGGTGGGCGGTGGGCGGCAGGATGGCCATGGTATCCAGCAGGTTTTGCATCCCCAGCACCAGGAGTTCGTCGGCATCGGCCATCTCGCGCCACCTGGTGATATCCCGCGCCACTTCCTTCGCATGCGCTCCCGCCAGGTGGCAGTCGCGCGCGTTTTCGATTTGCCGCATCGCGGCGCACGCGTTGGCATGTCGCGCTTCGAGCACGGCGATCTTATGATAAAGTCCTTGGATCATGGTTTCAAAGGCCGGACAGATTCTGCCGGGTGGCCTGGCGTTCGTTGTTGGAGATGAGGGTGATGGACGGCACGTTGCCGGCGCTGGGTTCATCGCCGGGTTGCTCGATTTTCTCGAAGCCGCGGCGCACTTCCTTCAGCCAGACGTCGGCCTCCTTGTTTTCAGCGCGCCGGTCGTCGTCGAGCAGCTCGCTGCAGAAGCGGGTGAGCAGGCGGTAGCGGATCTTGGCCACCGCGTGGAAGATGGCGCTGGCTGGCAGGGTTTCCTTATCTGGATCCAGGTGGTTGCCAGGGCCGCTGCGGATGGCGTTGCGGAACAAGTCCGTGACCTGGCGCTTGACGGCGAGATACGGATCTTCCTGCCCATTGGCCAGGGCCGCGGTGCGGATCGCATCATCCTCCGCTCCGTTGATGGAGGAGCGCAGATCGTCTTCGGTGATTTTGGGCCAGGACATGGGAACAGGTTACGGGTTACTGGTTAGACGTTATTGGGGAAGACGCGCTCAGACCCCCGGTGATGCGGCGGATGGACAATCGAAGATCCACCCGCCGCACGGACCGAAGCCCTGATTCGGGCTTAGCTGATGGTGAACTTGCGGATGCCCAGAGTTGAGGTGATTTTCATCAACTCATAATGGCCGACGGCGATGACGTGGCGCTTGGCGCTGATGCGCGCGCTGTACACCTGGTAGATGCCGCCGCCCTCTTCGGACGCTCCCATCGAGTAGAAGCGCTTGATGTTGGACGCGTCCTCGGTGTCCACGCCACTGCTGGCGTTGAACATGAGCACCAGTGCGCCGAGCACTTGCGTGCGGGCGGTGGCGGAGGCGGTGTAGCGTGCGTTGCTGCGCAGCACCTGTTCCACGCCCAGCACTCCGGCGAGCTGCTCGGGAGTGAGTGAGGCGCTGCCGAATCCGCCGGCGGTGTTTTGCGCGCGGTGGGCCAACTGGCGCTTGCTCCACGCGGTATCGGAATAGCCGATGCGGTTGGCCTTGATGCCGCTCAAATCCGCGCCGGTGATCAGGTCCATGATCACGTCCTGGTCGGGGTCCTTGCCGGGCGTGACGTCCCAGGTCTTGGCGTTGTTGGTGGCCGCGGTGCTCAGCAGCAGGATGGCGCGGCGCAACTGGTTGCGCTTGATGCGCTTCATCAGCTTCTGGGTGTAGCGCTCCTCCCAGTTGGGAGTGCCGTTGAGCTTGTCCATATCAAGGACGATTTGCAGGCCGCGGTTGACCGTGGCGGCGTTGACCTTGCTCTCGGTGTATTCCACGCCCTTGAAGTCGCTCTTGGACGGGCGCTCGTCATCGGTGCCGTCGCCGTCGCTGAGGAATTGCTCCGCGTTGTCGGCCTGGGCGTACTCGAAGCGATGGGCCACTTCCACGCCGGGGGCGAAGAATTCGAGCTCCTTGTCGAGGTCGGCCATGTCGGTGTATCCCACCGCGTAGTCGGTGAGGGGCTGGCTGAAGAACGACTCGGTGGCGAGGTCGGCGTTGAACATGCTGATGCGCTCGTGCTGCCCGTCGGAGGTGCGCGGCGCGAAGTCATGGCGTTCGATGCGGCCAAGCGAGTTGGCCAGTTCGATCCGCGCGGGGATGCTGAGGTTGCTTTTCGGTTTCATGATTGAGTTGATAAATTGTAGAGTGGATAGAGGAGGGTGGAAGCCGGGCGGGTTTGGCCCGCCCGGCTTCCGGGGATGGCTCAGAGCGTGGCGGCGGCGTTGATCAGCGGGAACATGTGCTGAACTTCAATGATATCACCGTCGGCAGCGGCGGGAGTGAGGGCGCGCCCGACCATGTAGAGCGTGGCGCCATAGGTCGGGGATACCTTGCCGGCGGCGGCGGTGTAGAGCAGTTGGCCCACCGTGACGGCCGCATTGGCCACCATTTTCATCGTCCCGTCAGAACACCCCAACATGGCCACGGCCGTCTTGGTGGTTTTGTTGGAATCGTAGGTCGGCTCATCCAGGCACACGCCCCAGGGGCGGGTGGCTGCGACGTTGATGATCACGCCGGTATCGGCCGTGCCTTTTTGCGCCAGCAGATAGCGGCTGGAGAAGGTGACCTCGGCGATGCACGGGAGGATGCCGTTTTCGTGGGTGCCCACGCTGGAGGCGACGTTTTCACATTCCTCGCGCCGGCCGGAGCCGAAGGCGTGAATGGCGGACATGGCGGCGAGCAGAAGCATGCTCAGGCAGTGTTTCAATTTCATGATGGTGGATGGATGATGGTGGATTGTGGATGGATGCTTTACCCGGCGATCAGGGCGTCGTTGGCGCGCTGGTTGTTGATCACCTCGATGATCAGGGCGTCGTTGGCGCGCTGGTTGTTGATCACCTCGATGGCTTGGTCCCGGCTGAGGCCGGCGTACACCTTGGCGGCGATTTCCTCCTCGCTGATGGGTTCGGGAGCGGTGTCTTTGGATGCGTTCTTGGCCATGATGATGGTTATTGGTTATTGGTTATTGGTGGGGATGGTGGATCAGGCCTCGCTGCGATCGAAGTAGGGTTGGAACTCCGCCTGCTTCTTGGCGCGTTGCCAGGCGGCGTCGAAGCTCAGGCCCTCGTCTTTCTGGAGCTTGGCCACGGCGTTGGACACCTGTTCGCGGAGGTTGTCGCTTTGCTGGCGCTCCGCGCGGCGGTTGCCGAGGTCGATGGCCTTGGTGTTGAGCTTCGGCGTGAGACCTTTGAGCGAGTTGATTTCCGCGTCGCGGTTGGTGCCAGAGAGCTTGGCCATCCATGCGGGGCGGTCGGCCGGAGTGATCCGGGTGTCCTTTTCGGCGGTTTCGAGCAACGAGTTGTTATGTGCCTCGCGCAGTGAGACGATGGTGCGGTCCCGCTCGGTGACGGCGCAGGCCAGTTCGTCCTTCTTGGTGTTGGCGGCGGTGAGGGCCGTCTTGGTCGTCGCGAGGTCCGTCTTGGCGTTGGCCAGATCGGTTTCCTGCGTGGGGGCTTTGGTGGCCGCGGCGATGACCGCGTCGAGTTTGGTGAGGCATTCCTCATCGGTGGCTTCCGGCGCGAGGCCGAGTTTCTGGCGGATCAATTTCGGGTCCATAGGTTGGTTTGGTTCGGTTTCAGTTTCTAGCAGAGCGTTGAACACCGGCTCGGATTCCCCGATGCGCGGCGTGTTGGTCAGGCCGATGGAGATCAGCCGGTCGGGGGCAAAGTTTTTCTGGCCCTTGGG
>CAIVSK010000157.1 GCA_903908495.1 Akkermansiaceae bacterium | reverse complement strand
CAAATTCGCGGCATGCATCCGTGCCACCGTCACAACCGCTTGGATGATGGGTTGGATCCTCACCGCGTCTGCATGGGCCGGCGAGTGGCCGTGTTGGCGCGGACCGCGCGGCGACGGTGTATCAGACGAAACGAACGTGCCGGTCCGCTGGAGCAGCACTGAGAATGTCGCATGGAAAGTCCCAATCCCCGGCGTCGGCCATTCCTCGCCGGTCATCTGGGGTGACCGGATCTTCGTCACCACTTATATCGAACAAGGCAACCGGCGCGTCTTGATGTGCCTCGACCGGCTCAGCGGCAAGACGCTTTGGGAGAAGACCGTGGTAAGCGCGGCACCGGAGAAAAAGCACAATCTCAACAGCTATGCCAGCGGCACGCCCGCCACCGATGGCCAGCGTGTCTGGGTCGCATTTCTCCAAGCGCGGGACATCGTAGTCGTTTGTTACGATATGGACGGCAAGGAACTTTGGCGCAAATCACCCGGCACATTCGCCTCCGTGCACGGTTTCTGCAGCTCGCCCGTGCCCTACAAAGACTCGATCATCCTCAATTGTGACCAGGACGCTCCCGCCTACATCGTCGCCTTTGATAAGGCCACCGGCAGCGAGCTTTGGCGCACGGACCGCCCGAACCGCACGCGTTCGTATTGCACCCCGACGATTTTCCAAGCCGCCGGCAAACCGCAGATGGTCCTCAGCGGCAGCAAGTGTGTCGCCAGCTACGATCCCGCCACCGGCAAACAACACTGGCTCATCGACGGCCCTACCGAACAATTCGTCGCCAGCGTGGTCTTCGCTGATGACCTGTTTTTCGTCACCGGGGGATTCCCGGACTTCCATATTGTCGCCATCCGGCCGGACGGCCAAGCCAACGTCACTGATACCCACATCGCCTGGCGCGACACCCAGGGCGTCTCCTACGTACCCTCCCCGATTGCGCTGGGCCACTACTTCTTCGTCGTAGCGGACCGCGGTCTTGCCACTTGCTTTGAGGCGAAGAGCGGCCGGCGGATGTGGCAGGAAAGACTCGGCCGTCATCACAGTGCGTCGGCGGTTGCCGCAGGCGGGAACCTGTATTTTCTCGATGATGACGGCAAGATGTTCGTGCTTAAAGCCGGCCCGAAGTTCGAGGTGATAGCCAGGAATGACCTCGGCGAGGAATGTTACGCGTCTCCTGCCATCAGCCGTGGCCGGATTTTCATCCGCACACTCAGCAACCTCTACTGCATCGGCACGCAGTAGGCGGGTCAAACCGGTGCTGCACCACACAACATGAACCTCAGGCCCGACCCGGCTGAAGCTGCCCGCCTTGACGCTCTGGCGCAGCAGGCGACTGGCTACGCCCTGCACATGATGCTCACCACGGGCAGCGTCCCGCCGACGGTGATCGCCGACACCGAGGAGGGCTTCGTTTTCTGCATGCCCGCCGGGCTGCCGGACGAGGCGGCGAAAGACCGCTTTGCCGATGTCGCCAGGCTTCTGGCTGTTGCCCACAATGCCCGTGCCATCGTGATGGTGGCGGAGGCTTGGGTGAGGATGATCACCATGACCAACAAATCCGTCCGCGATAGCATACAGGAGGGCACGCCGTGCCGACAACGCTTCGGCCGCAGCCAGGTTCCTCCCAGTCACAGAGTTGCCACGTTTCCCGGCGGCCAGGACCGGAATTGCGAGTCCCAATCATCGTCAACCGGGGATTTGATCCCACCGTGAACTGAAGCCGAACACAGGGCAGCACCAAGCTCACTTCTTCTCTTGAGGCTGATCGGGGGCTATGCCGCTTGGCTGGAGCCCCCAGGGACCGGGAGCCTTGCGCAGGTCGGCCTCCCGGAAGCTCCTGCCCGTCGTTCCGATCTTCGACTCGCTCACCTGATCGCCGGTAATGACGGGTGCGAACCCGATTTGACTGTCAAAATCGACGCCACGCGTGGGAGCGGGATCGATGCTGCTGGACATTTCCGCGTGCGTCGGCATGCCGAAGCCGACGAGGATCGGCAGCGCGGGCATCCGCTCAAGGCTTGGTTGGGCGGTGAGGCGCACCCGGTGGTTTTCACCAGCGATGGTTGCGATCACATGCACCAGACTTTCGGGCCGGTTGCCGGTCAGTTCGAGTTCCACGTCCGACCCGCGACCACCCCGCAGATAGAGCAGCGGACCGTGAGTGATGTCGCCACGGCTGCGGCGGATGATCGTGTGCGAACCTATCAGATAAGAGCGCTCGCAGCCGCGAGCCTCGCAGTTGTCGATCACGGTATTGGTTTTCGCATCGTCCTTCGCGCCAATCTCGAAGCCGGCTCGCGTGTTGACCGCGATGCAGTTGGTCAAAGTCACGCTACCCGCCCCACCGTAGGTGCGGAAACCGTCCTCCGAGAGGCTTTTCATATAGCCGGGCACGATGGTGAAACGGCCGCCGCGGTTTTGATAGACCGAACGGAAGCCGAGATCGAAGGCGGGCCCGGAGGTGTCCGCCAGCATGGCGGTGGTCGAGCGCACCGAGCCTTCCGCGTAGCAGTCTTCCAGACGGGTCTCCTCGCCGGCCTGGATGTAAAAGCAATGACCGAAGGCGCGGCTGAAAACCTTGCAGCGCCGGAGCAACGAGTGGCTGCCGAGCACCTGGATGCCGCTTTGTTTCCGCAGCGGAACGAGATTGGGGCCGCCCTTGCCCAGCAGATCGCCATAACCATAGGGAAACGACCCGCACACATGGAGCGTGACGTCGTCGAGTGTGTTATCTGGTCGGGAATTTCAGGGAAGGCGATGTGCTGCTCGGTGCCCTGCGTGCAGCACGCCGGCACGAACATCTGCGCTTGTTGAACCGCCGGCTTGCATTTCGCGTCGCCGGGCTGCGTCAGCGCGAAGTCGATTTCGTAACGCTCCGCATTCGTGCGCAACAGCGTCTCTTTTTGAAGTTGAAAGGCAAAGGTGTCCGCCGAAACTTTTCTCACAGGTCCGCAAATGGGATCTATGGCAAGCGGTCCCGGTTGCGCATGACGCCCCACATACGCGCGGTTGTTCGTCATGCCATCAGCGTATCGGGTTTCTTTGGAAAGCACGGCATCAATGGAAAGGCTCAGAACTTTCGGTCCCTGCTCCGGTTCTACGCTGCCCAAGCTGCGCGACACCCTCAAGGAGGCGGCTTTTGATTTCCACGACCCAGAGAGCTGCCATCGCCTGCACATGGTGACGATGGATGTCGCCAGGGTGAGTATCGAATAGGGAACGGTGGGCAACAGGCCAAGAAATCATGGGCAAAAAAAATGAGGTCGACATCGCATCAAAATCGATGTATAGTCCGTAGGAACTCTTTAAAACTCATTTATAGGACTTTATTATGCGATCTGCCCTTCATGACCTGCTTCCGCCCGGACTCCGACGTTCGTTGTCCAAATTCGGCGCCGATTTGGCCCGCGCCCGCCGCAAGCGCCGGCTCACCGTCGAGATGATGGCGGAGCGCGTTGGCGTGGCCAAAAGCACGTATGCGCGCATCGAGAAGGGCGATCCGGCGGTTGCCATGGGCGCCTACGCGATGGTGCTTTT
>CAIVSK010000156.1 GCA_903908495.1 Akkermansiaceae bacterium | reverse complement strand
GTGAAGCCGGCGAGCAGTTCGCCGCGGATCGGGATGAGGCCGAGGTCGCGTTCGAGGTGTTTACCCGCGAGTTCGGCGAAGCGTTCTTCCTCGCCCTTGTTGCCAAAAACCATGGCCACATCCCAGCCCTCGCGCTGCCATTCGTTGAGCTGGCGGAAAAACCGCTCGCGGCGGGCTTCTTCCAAGATGAAATCCCCGGCCTCGAAGGTGCCAAACGGACTGCCGAAGCATGCCAGCGAAAAGTCCTCCTCGCTGTTGAATTCGGCTGCGGCTTCCAATATCCTCACGTCCGGCCGCGCAATCTCCGCGTTGAAGGAAATCACCAGATCGCCCGCCCGCCGGTAGGCCCCCACCGTCGCCTCCACCGACGGCTCGGCCAGCAACAGGTCCGCCTTGGCCAATTTCGTGGTCGACCCCTGCGAATCAAGGTCGAACTCGCGGATCGATTCCAGTTCGTTGTCAAAAAACTCCAACCGCAGCGGCTTGGGTGCCTGCCAGGCAAATAAATCGAGGATGCCGCCACGCACCGCAAATTGCCCGCGCGCGCCGACGCTGGGGACCCGCTCATAGCCGTGCTCCGCCAGAGTGGCGGCGAGCGCGGCGGGATCGAGTTGGCTGCCGGGGGTCAGCGGCGTGCGACTGGCGCGCAGGGCGGCGGGTGCGGGTGCCGGGTCGGTAAATGCCTCGCTACCGCACACCACCGCGCAGTGTTCGGCGCGGGCGAGGATTTCCAACACGGAAAACCATTCCGCCGCCGATTCCGGATCGGCGATGGTGCCTTCCCCGGTCGCGGCCGGTCCTTCCGGCAGGACCATCGCATTGACGCCCCAGAGTTCGAGTTCGGCGGCGAGGCGTTCGCGGTGGCGCGGTAAATCGCACACCAGCCATAGCCGCGACTTCTTCTGCTGCTTGGCCGCCAGCGCCACCAGCGCCGCTAAAAACCCATGCGACGCCTCCGCCGCATGGTCGAGCACAACCTCCCCTGCGCCAGTGGCCAACCGGGCCAGGCGCGTGGTGAATTCCGGGTGATTGACGGCGCGGCACAGCCAGCCGTGGATGCGGGAGTCCGGGTGGGACACGCCCGAGACATAAGCCAGATGGGGACGGCCCGCAAGCGGAATGGGCGGAGCGGGACTTGCCAAGTCCCGCGTTGCGCGGAGCCGCTGATGATCCGTTCATTACGGCAGGCGGCTTTGCCAGTCATCGGGGATTCTGCTTTGATGCGCTATGGCCGCAACCACAATCGATTCACTGCGGATGCAGTAGGCGATGTAATAGGGAAACACCGGACAGTTTACGCGCCGAAAGCCACCCTCCCGTTCCCGCCACAGGCGTGGATGAGCCAGAATCATCGTGCATGCCTCCACGATCTCGTTGCTGAATCGTTTCCCCAGCCCCTTCTCCTTGTCCTCGTAGTCATCAGGAGGTGAACGAAGATCTGTTTTCATCTCCTCGTTTCGATCCACTATCCTCGATCTTCGCGCCCCGGTCGCGTCGACTCAGACACCAGGGCCTTGTTCGCCCTGGAGACCCGCATGGCCGCTGATGCAATAGCCAATGTGATTTTTTGAAAATTTCATGTCACGCGGCTTGTGCTCCGCGCCAACAACGGGTGATGAATGCATGCATCCCGATCCCACTCATGAATCCGCCACCCTTGGCCATCGCGCCTGCCGACCGGCAGGCATTCGCCGCACTGGCCCGCGACCACCACCGCTGCCTCCTCATCTATGCCCGGGCACTGGCCCGCAATGAGGCCACCGCCGCCGACCTCGTCCAGGACGCCTTCATCGCGGCGTGGCGCAATCTCGGCCGCTTCGATGTCACCCGCGACTTCGGCGCCTGGCTGCGCGGCATCATCCGCAACAAGTGGCGCGAATATTTGCGCCATCACGCCCGCGAGGTCGACGTCGATGACGCCACCCTCGAGGCCTGGGAATCCCGCTTTGCACAATGGGACGCCAATCGTGGCAGCGGCGGTGTGGACCTGCTTGAATCGCTCGACGAGTGCCTCAAGCACTTGCCTGATGCCATGAGCCAGGCGGTGCAGCGGTTCTATTACCTCGAAGAACCCGGCGAATCGATCGCCATCGCCCTTGGCATCGACACCGCCACCTTTCGCAAGCGCCTGGAGCGTGCCCGCCACGCCTTGCGCAGCTGCCTTGACCGCAAACTCCCCACCCCCGCCTAACCATGAAAACCGATCTCCAGTCCCATGACACGCCGCTGGACGGCGACGACCGCCTGATGGATGCCCTGCTGCGCGAACACGCCCGTGCCGGCACCAGCGCGGATGAGGGCTTGCTCACCCGCCTCACGGCCTTGCTCGATGCTGAAACCGAGACCGCACGCAGCGCCATCGTGCCCGCCGCCGCCGCTGCCGCCAAGCGCCCGTCGCGCCGCCTCGCGTGGTCGATCGGCCTTGCCGCCACGGTGGCCCTTGCCGCCGGACTGATTTGGAAAACCCCGCTGGCCGGTGATCCGTCAGGTTGCCGGTTGGCGGGGCCTGCCCATGGCGGAGCGATTCCGCTGCTCACCGAGTTGCCTCTGGAACTCATTGAGGGCACTCCCAAGGCGATGAATGTTCCCAACCTCATCGCTGTCCCTGACCGCGCTCCCGTGTTCCTCGTTCCACAGGGCACCGCCTTGCTCTCCAAGGGTAAAAAAGTCACCAGCAGCGACGACAACCCGATCATCGGCTCGCTCGACCTCATCACCGATGGCGACAAACAGGCCGGCGAGGGGTATTTCGTCGAATTGCTCGACGGCCTCCAATGGGTCCAAATCGATCTGGAAAAATCCGCCACCATCCACGCCATCTGGCTGTGGCACTACCACTCGCAGAGACGCGCCTATCATGACGTGATCGTCCGGATCTCGGACGATCCGGAGTTCAAGACCGGCGTCACCACCGTTTATAACAACGACTATGATAACTCCGCCAAGTTCGGCGTGGGTCCCGACAATCCATACGTGGAGTCCCACTTCGGCCACATCGTCGACGCCAAGGGCACCCGGGGCCGCTACGTCCGCCTCTACAGCAATGGCAATACCGCCAATGAAATGAACCATTACATCGAAGTGGAAGTCTACGGCATTTCTAACAAGTAAAACGAACCCCTGTCCAATCACACAACCATGAAAGCGAATCTATCCATCCTGTGTCTGGTGTCCCTGCTGCTTGTCGCCTGCGGCGGAAAAGGCGAGAATGGTGCAGACGGGCGTGGTACCCGCGGCGGCGTCATGCTCGCCACCGAGTTTCCGCCGGAACTCCTCGAAGGAACCCAGTTCCCGGTCATCCTGCCGCTGTTCACTCCCATGTCCGGCACCCGGCCGTAAACTGTCTCGCGGTTAGGCAGCGCGCGCAATACGCGGAACTGAGTTGATTACCTCGTTTTAGACAATGGGGTGAGCAAGTTGGATTCCCCTGATTTGTGGCAAAGAAACCCCTGAAATACTGATTGGTACTGATCACACTGAGAAGAAATGGGCAAATATTTCAGTACCTCAGTGGAAATCAGTACCTCAGTGGTAAAATCCGTCACGAGCCATCCCCCGGGAAGCCTTGCCTTGCCCGCAGCTGTTCTTGTCTTGACGTGCCGCGATCCCCACGGGCCGCGCGCCGGGTGGGTTAGCCTGGTGCAGCGTGTCGCCATCGTGGCTGTCGAATCGTGGCCGTTGAATCGGGGCTTGCGCGCCTTGGCCGATGCAATTATGGCTGCCGCGACGAATTGCGCCGCCACCGCACGCCATGCCATCCGCCCCTCCCACTCCAGTCACTTCTTTAGCATGCCCGTGGCGCGGGGATCCTGCCCGCCGCCCATCTGGCGCTGCCGCTGCGCATCGTCTCAACGGGCGGATTGCGGCCCCTCGCAGCGCGCTTGCCCGCCGCTTCTTGGCGGGTCTGGCAGGGGCCGTGCTGGTGGTCGGGTGCGGCGGGAAAAAGCGCCTGCCCGGGCCGCTGCCAAGCGCTGCCGACGGGGCCGCCGAGGCGCAATCGCCGGCCTGGCCGATGACCCGTGGTGGCAAGGAATTGCAGGGGCGGGTGGCCGGGCCGGTGCCGCGGCAACCGGTGGTCGAGTGGACGTTCCGGGCGAAAGGCGCGGTGACCTCGGAAGCCGCCGTGGCCGACGGGGTGCTGGTGTTTGGCAGCGACGAGGGCAATGTGGTGGCCGTGGATTGGCAATCACGGCAACAACGCTGGCGGATGGAAACCAAGGATAGCGTCGAGGCCTGCCCGGCAATCGCCGCAGGGCGCGTGATGGTCGGCTCCAACGACGGGATGCTCCGCGCCCTCGACCTCGCCACCGGCAACGAACTGTGGCACCTCAAGGGCGAGGATAAGTTTCCCACCGGCGGCACTTTGGTTAGCAGCCCGGACGCTAACGAACCATGGATTCTTGTCAACGGCTACGACGGCGTGTCGCGTTGCTTGAGAACCAAGGACGGCTCGGAAGTGTGGAGACATGAGTCGGGCAATTATATCAATGGCTCGCCCGCCATCCTCGAGGGCGGCCTGGTCGCCTTCGGCGGTTGTGATGCGGCCATTCACGTCATTCACCTCAGCGACGGCAGCGACTTGAGCCAGCTCGCCACCGACGCGCAGATCATCCGCTCAATGGCGAGCTGGCACGACACGCTCTACGGGGTCAATTACGCCAACCAATTGCTGGCGGTCGTCGCCAAGGCGGATAAGCCGGTGTGGGTTTATGAAAATGACGACGGCCAGTTTCTAACGTGTCCGGGGGTGGACGAGGCGCGGGTGTACGTTGGATCGCGCGACAAGCATTTGCACGCGGTGGACCGCCTGAGCGGCAAGCTGGTGTGGAAGTTCAAGACCGGCGGGCGGGTGGAAAGCTCGCCGCTGGTGTTTGACGATGCGGTGGTGTTCGGCTCGAGCGACGGGCGCCTGTATGCGGTCGACAAGCAGGATGGCCGGGAAATCTGGCGGCTCGATCTCGGCGAGAATCTGGCGGTGGCACCGGCTTTTGCCGCCGGTCGCATCGTCATCGGCGGTGGCGAGGGCACCGTGTTTGTCATCAAGGGGGGAGACACCCCATGAGCACGCCGCTGCGAATCGTTTTTCTAACGCCCGGTACCGGCGGCTGGTACTGCGGTGCCTGCATGCGGGACAACGCCCTGGCCAAGGCGCTGCAAGCGGCCGGTCACGCGGTGTCGCTGCTGCCGATGTATCTGCCGTTGCAGCTGGACGAGGAGGTGTTGGTTAGTTCGCGCCCCACGCCGGTGTTCTTCGGCGGCATCAACATCTTCCTGCAGCAAAAGTTCGGCTGGTTCCGCCACAGCCCCGGGTGGTTGGACCGAGTGCTCAACCAGCCACGCTTGCTGTGCCGCGTGGCGCGCCACAGCCACATGACCTCGGCGCGCGATCATGGCGAACTGACGTTGGCAATGCTGCGGCTGGAAGACAGCCGCTTTGGCAAGGAATTGGATAAACTCTGCGCCTGGCTGGAACAGGAACCTCCCGATATCCTGTGCCTTTCCACCGCCCTGCAGGCAGGCATGATCCGCGAACTCAAGCGGCGCCTCGGCGGCGTCAAGGTGATCTGCTGTTTCCAAGGCGAAGATACCTTTCTGGATGGCCTGCCTGAACCCTACCGCGACGCGTGTTGGCTCGAACTGGCGTCGCGCGTGCGGGATGCCGACGCACTCGTCTCACCCAGCACGTTTTATGCCGGACTCATGCAAAATCGGCTGGGTCCGCACGATCTAACGATAAAAGTACTGCCTAACGGGATCGACCTGGCCGGCTACGCACCGCAGCCCGCCAAGCCCGGGCCGCCGGTCATCGGCTTCCTGGCGCGCCTGTGCCGGGACAAGGGCGTGGAGATCATGGTGGACGCATTCATTCATTTGCGCAAGGTGCTCGGACACCCCGACGCGCGCCTGCATCTGGCCGGCGCCGCCACCGCCGACAACCAAGCCCTCATCGAAGTGCTGCGGCAGCGCCTGGCCGCAGCCGGTCTAACGGATGAGGTGCGGTGGCAGCCCAACTTGTCCCGCGAGGAAAAAATCGCGATGCTCGGCGGGCTGACGTTGTTTTCGGTGCCGGCGACCTATCCGGAGGCGTTCGGCCTGTATGTGATCGAGGCCATGGCGTCCGGGGTGCCGGTGGTGCAACCGGCGACGGCATCGTTTCCCGAGATCGTCGCCCACGCCGGGGTGGGCGTGCTGGTGCCCTCAAGGAGCGCGGGCGTCCCGCCCGCGAGTCCGGATGCCGGCGACCTGGCCCAGGCGTGGCTGGAACTTCTGCGCCAACCTGACAAATTGCGCGAGATGGCCGCCGCCAGCCGCCTGGCGGCCGAGGAGTGCTATGGCGTGAACCTCCTGCGCGACGGCTTCCTCGCGCTGGCGCGGCAGGTTCTAACAGGTGGCGCGGGCCGCCCGCCGGCCGCCATGGAGCCTTCCGGGCAGGATGCCCGGACCACGGGTGCCACGGCCGCCACCCACGATTTGACAGCGGAGGAGACCGAACTAACCTTACCCGACCGGCGTTTTTAGAATCACCCATCATCCCCATGCCATCCTTCACCATCGACGAGCACCGAATCGACGCCAAGCCGGGAGAAACGATTCTGCAGGCGGCCCGTGCGGCCGGTATTGAGATTCCGACCCTGTGTTTTCTCGAGGGCTTTGAAGCAGGGGCCTCGTGCATGGTGTGTGCCGTCAAACTCAAGCACAACGGCCAGTTCATCCCGTCGTGCGCCTCGCGGGTGGTTGAAGGCATGGAGCTGGAGCACGACACCGCGGAAGTCCGCGCCGCTCGCCGGATGGCGCTGGAGTTGTTGTTCAGCGATCACCTCGGCGATTGCCTCTCGCCCTGCCAACGGATTTGTCCGGCGCATTTGGGCATCCCCGCCATCCTCAAACACATGCGCGGCGGCGACCTCGGGATGGCCGCCGCAGCGGCCCGCCGCGATCTGGCTCTGGCCGGCATCTTGTGCCGGATCTGCCACCGCCCCTGCGAAAGCGGTTGTCGCCGCGGCGTCCACGATGAGGCGGTGGCCATTGCCGATCTGGTGACCCATGCCATCGACACCGAACTGGCCGCCGGCAACCCGCGGCCGCCACTGCCGGCGGTGGCGCGGGAGGACAAGGTCGCCATCATCGGATCCGGTTTCACCGGTCTGAGCGCCGCGTGGTTTCTGGCCCAGCAAGGATATGCGTGCACCGTCATCGACGAGAATGCGCTGCCGGCCGCCACCCTGCGCGCCGCTTATCCGAATCTCCCGCCCGGCCTCCTCGATGCCGAACTGGGCCTCCTCCGCAGCGTCGGCATCATCTTCCGCCCCGCCTCCCGCATCGCCGATGCCGCGGCTCTCGCTGATCTGACAAACGAATTCGCCGCCGTCCTGCTCGCCACCGGCCCGACCACCCACACCCAGGCCGCGGCGCTCGGGCTGGCCACCGATGGCAACAAGCTGGCGGCCGATAAATCTTCGATGATGACCTCGCAGGTCGGCGTGTTCGCCGCCGGCCGCGCGTTGCGTCCGGGCGGCCATCCGGTCAGCTCGGTGGCCGACGGCAAGGCGGCGGCGGTGTGCATCCGGCAGTATCTAACCCAGCAGCCGGTGGCGCGTCCGGCCAAGCCATTCAGTGTCTTCATGGGCAAGGTGGCGGATGCGGAAATGCAGGATTTTCTGCAGGAAGCCAGCGGCGAGGGGCGCAGCGAAGCCAAGGCGATGTCCATCGACATCGGCCGCGCCATCGAGGAATCCAAGCGCTGTGTGTTGTGCAATTGCGCCAAGGCCGATGTCTGCAAGCTGCGCCAACTCGCCGTCGATTATGACGTGAATATGCATCGCTTCAGCAGTGGCGAGCGGATGCGCTATCACCGCAATGTCGAGCATCCATTGGTGCGCTTCGAGGCCGGTAAGTGCATCCGCTGCGGCAATTGCATCAAGGTGGCCGGCGATCATCAGGAGGCACTGGGCCTGGCCTTCATCGGCCGCGGCTTCGACGTCCACCTCGGCGTGCCATTCAATGAATCCATGCGCGACGGCCTGCTGGAAGCCGCCGTGGCCGCCGTCGCTTCCTGCCCGACCGGCGCTCTAACGTTGCGCGTGTAGCGCGAATACAGGCTGCGGCTTTCGTCAACTGCTTGACCATTGCGCCAAAGCATGCGAAAACTCTTGGCCATGACCCGATCCCACTTGGCATTCCTGACATTGTTGGCCACAGCGCTGGGTGCCAGCGCGGCGGAGGCACCGGTATACTCCTTGCATAGTTTCAAGAAAATCCAGCTGACCGATGAGTTCTGGTGCGAGGGGGCCTACTACGGCGACTTCAATCACGACAGCAAGCTGGATATTTGCGCCGGACCGTTTTGGTGGGAGGGGCCGGACTTCAAGGTGCGCCACGAATTCCGCCCCGCGACCAAGACATCCAAGGGGAAAAGTGCCGACGGCACCGAATTCACCTTTGCCGGCTACAGCGGTGCCAAGGGCAACATCAACGATTACTCCGACGATTTTCTAACGTACGCCTACGACTTCAACGGCGATGGTTGGACCGATATCATTGTGTACGACACCCCCGGGGCCGACGCCTATTGGTACGAAAATCCGCGAGGCAAGAAAAACGCCGACGGCTCGGAGCATTGGACGCGCCATCTGGCCATCAGCACTCTGGACAATGAATCGCCGCGCTTTGGCGATATCAATGGCGACGGCAAGCCCGATGCGGTGTGCAATTCCAAGGGGTTCCTGGGATATGCCAGCGCCGACTGGAGCCACCCGGGCGAGCCGTGGACGTGGCACTCGATTTCTCCGAAAGGCAGTTGGCACAAGTACACGCACGGAGTGGGCTTTGGTGATATCAACGGCGATGGCCGCGCGGATTTCCTCGAACAAAACGGCTGGTGGGAGCAACCCGCGTCGCTGACCGGAGATCCCGAATGGAAAATGCATCCGTTTCCCTTTGCCACCGGATCGGGCACCGCCGGTGGCGCGCAAATGTATGCTTATGACTTTAATGGCGACGGACTCAATGACGTGCTCACCACCCTCGATCCGCATGGTTACGGCATCGTCTGGTACGAACAGACCAAAGACAACGGCCAGATCTCATTCAAGCCGCACACCATTGTCGGCAAAACCCCGCAAGACAGCAAATACGGCGTCACGTTCTCACAGGCGCACGCCATCGAGCTGGTGGACATGGATGGCGACGGCATCCAGGATTTCGTCACTGGCAAACGGTTTTGGGCTCACGGCCCGACGGGCGATGTGGATACCAACGGCCCCGCTGTGCTGTATTGGTTCAAGACGGTGCGCAACCCCGATAAGACCGTGGACTTCATTCCCTACCTGATCGACGCGGACTCCGGCGTGGGCACCCAGGTGACCGTGGCGGACTTGAATGGCGACCATTTGCCCGACGTGATCGTTGGCAATAAGAAGGGTGTCTTTGTCTTTATCCACGAGACCAAACAGGTCAGTCGCGACGATTGGGAAAAAGCCCAGCCCAAGCCGTTGAAATAGCAGTCAGGTCCCAGGAGGCGTGAGCTGAGTCGGCGAATTTGCAGATATGCTCTTGGCACGCGGGGTTTGGCGGGTATTCTCAGCGCCACGTGAATGTCTTCAAGAATCTCGTTGTGACCGATTGTGCTGAACCGCTAACGCCCGGTGCATGGGGATTCGATGGATCCGCTGCCGCCCGACCCGGCGCGGTGGCGGCAGTCGGAAATTTCTGGCAAGCGGCAATGTCTGGCGGGTTTTCCGCCACTTGCAGCAGCGTCCTGCGCGTCGCGCTGCTGCTGGCGCTGGTGGGGGCGGGTGCCGTGCCGCTGCGGGCAGGCGAGAATTGGCCGCAATTCCGCGGCCCGCATGCCGACGGGAGTTCGGTGGCGCAGGGGCTGCCGATCACGTTTGACGAGACCGAGAACGTGCTGTGGAAAACCCCGCTGCACGGCAAGGCGTGGTCGTCGCCGGTGGTGTGGGGCCAACAGATCTGGATGAGCACCGCCACCAAGGATGGTAAGGAGTTAGGAGCGGTGTGCGTGGACGCGGAGACAGGCAAGATCCTCCACGAGGTGGTGGTTTTCAGGATAGAAAAACCGCAGTTCTGCCACCCCATGAACAGCTACGGCACGCCTACCCCGGTGATCGAAAAGGGCCGGATCTATCTGCATTTCGGCGTCCACGGCAGTGCCTGCCTCGATACCGCCAGCGCCACCACTCTGTGGACGCGTCAGGATTTCCCCTGCGACCATTTTCGCGGTCCGGCATCCTCGCCCATCGTGGTGGACGATCTGTTGGTGCTCACCTTCGATGGCGTCGATGTGCAATACCTCGTCGCGCTCGCCAAACTCACCGGCAAGACAGTGTGGAAACGCGAGCGCAAAATCGCCTATGACACCGCTGAAACCGATTACCACAAGGCCTATTCGACGCCGGCGCTCATCGAGGTCAACGGCCACCAGCAATTGGTTAGCCCCAGCGCCGGGGCCACCATCGCCTATGATCCGAAGACCGGTGAGGAAATTTGGCGGGTGCGCAGCGGCGGCATGAACGCGGCGGCCTTGCCCGTTTTCGGCAATGGCCTGGTCTATGCCACCAGCGCGGCCGGCGGCTATCAGCTCTTCGCGGTGCGCCCCGACGGCCACGGCGATGTGACCGATACCCACGTGGCGTGGCAGTTTGCCAAGAACGTGCCGACCCGCTCGTCGCAAATCCTGCTTGCCGAGCGCTTGTTCATGATCAGCGACGCGGGGGTGATCTCGTGCGTCGATGCCAAGAGCGGCCTCAGCATCTGGCAGAAGCGCCTCGGCGGCGCGTTCTCCGCCTCGCCGCTGGTGGCCGAGGGTCGCATCTATTTCTTCGGCGAGGATGGCGAAGTGCCCGTCATCGCCGCCGCCGACGAGTACAAGTTGCTTGCTAACAATAAGTTGGGCGATGGCTTCATGGCCTCGCCCGCGGTTTATAACAACTCGCTGATTCTGCGCTCGCGGAGCCAGCTCTATCGGATAGGCAAGGCGCGCTAATCCACGGCATGGTGGCGAGGCGCATGGACCGCGCATGCATGGAGTGCGGTGGCAAGCGCCAGCGCGACACCGCTTTGGCTCAATCCCGTCACGCACTGCGGCCTCCATCTGGTCCGATCCGTCATCCGGACTCCACGCTCCGCGGCCTGGGAGGAGTCATCCACTATTCCTTCCGCAACCAGCCGAGGATGCGCGGGTTTTCGATTTGCCACCTCCCGCCAGTTAGCTTGACGGTCATGGCGACCCGCGATGGCCGCGAGGGGCCGGGGTTCTGTTGGATGAGTGTCAGCTCGTGCTCGGCCACCGCGCAGATGATGGCGACATGTCCGTAGCGGTTGGATTCCGTGCCGTCCAGCACCACCAGGTCGTCAACCCGCGGTTGGCTGCTTGACGGGTTCGTGTATTGCGTCAAATCGCGCTTCGCATTGCGCGCGCCGTCTTTAACGGTCGAGTCGAAGAAATCGCGGGCGTTGCCATAGCTGTCGGGCATTTTGTGGTGGAGGTGCTCGTAGTAATAGCGCTTCACGAACTCCACGCACTGGTATTTCAATCCCAGGTTGTAGCCGTCGGGGGCCGTGTTGCGGCCATTGGTGGTGCTCACGCTGCCGTTGAAATACACCGTGACGTTGTTATAACTATCAATGGCGCCGCCCCAGCGCGGATCCAGGGCGGCGCGCGGGTGATGGAAAAAGTGCCACCCGACAAACGCCAATACCAGCAGGAGCGCAAGCAAGCCGCCGAGCCAGTTGCGTTTTTTCATGGCGCATTCTTCGGCACCAAACCCAGGGGCAGGACGGTCTTGCCTGCCAACTCGTTGAGGACTTGGGCCAGGCCGGCATACATCGCGGAGAGTCCGCAAATGATGCCTTCAAAGCCGGTGAAATGTTTGTAGCCGGCACCCGCGCCGCTGAGATCACCGTAGGCAAGAAGGAAGAACAGGATCGTGAGCGAGAGAAAGACGAATTGCAGCGCGCGGCTGAGGTGCAGCGTGCCGAGGAACATGACCGCCGTGAACAGCCCCCAAACTGCCAGATAGGCACCCTTGGCGGTTTCGTCGGTGGCAGTGGCCAGACCCATTTTTGGCAGCATGAGCAAGGCCACCAGGCTGAGCCAGAACATGCCATAGGAGATAAAGGCGGTGGTGGCGAAGGTGTTGCCCTTTTTCCATTCCATGATGCCGGCGATGACCTGGGCGCTGCCACCGTAAAAAATCCCCACCGCCAGGATCATGCTGTTGAGTTCGTAATAGCCGGCGTTGTGCAGGTTCAGCAGCACGGTGGTCATGCCGAAGGCAAGCAACCCGAGCGGGGCTGGATTGGCGGTGCTGTCCTTGATTTGGGTGAGAGTGTCGGCGGGCATGGGATGATTATTGTTGGGGGTTTTGGCAAATCGAGCGGCACTCTCGCTGATGATCCGCGGCGGGTCAAGCGGCCGGCCCGAAAATTGTCCGCTACCTCAGGCGGCCACGAATCGCTCCCAACGAGCCGCGAATCGCCCCTCCGTGCGTTGATGCGCTCGGCGCGGATCGCTGCTCCGCGCGGATTGGCTTTGCGGGTCGGCGGAAAACTGCGTACGCTTCCGGCGGGTTGATTGAAGTGTGTTTCCAACGCGGGCTGCATTTGCCTGAGCTTGACCTGTGGCTGGATCCACTGGACGCGAAGCCGCGTGCCTTTGTGTCCCACGCCCACGCCGATCATGTGGCGCGGCACGGATCGGCGCTGTGTTCGGAGGTCACCGCTGGCCTGCTGCGACGGCGTTTCCGGCTGTCGGACGGGCAGCTCGAGCCGGTGGGATTTCATTTGCCGTTGGAGCGGGACGGCTTTCGGCTGCGCTTGTTGCCGGCCGGCCACATTGCGGGCTCGGCGATGCTGCACGTCACCCGGCTGAAGGATCAGGCGAGTTTGCTCTATACCGGGGATTTCAAACTTCGGAGGAGCCGCACGGCGGAGCCGGTGGGCTTTTTGACGGCCGACACGCTGGTCATGGAAACCACCTTCGGGTTGCCGCTGTTTGTTTTGCCCGGCCCGATGGAGGTGGAGTCCGCCTTGTTGCGCTTCGTCAACGACGCCTTTGCCGACGGCGAAACCCCGGTGCTGTGCGCCTATTCCCTCGGCAAAGCCCAGGAAGCGGTGGCCTTGCTCGCCGAAAATGACATCCCCGTCCTGCAATATTCCACGGTGGCTGCCATGACCCAAGCGTGTCGCGAGCTGGGCGTGGATTTGCCGGAACCTGTCGTCTTCGAGGGTTACGCACTGCCCGGCCAGGTGGTGGTGGTGCCGCCCAGCGCACTGCGCGCAAAATTACTCAAAGGCCTGCAAGGCAAGCGCAGCGCCATGCTCACCGGTTGGGCGCTGCAGGCGGGGGCAAAGTACCGCTACCGCGTCGATGAGGTGATCCCGTTTTCCGACCACGCCGACCACCCCGGCCTGCTCGAATGCGTCCGGCGGGTCCGGCCGCGGCGGGTGCTCACCGTGCACGGCTTTGCCCGTGAGTTTGCCGCCGAGCTGCGCGCCAAGGGCATCGACGCCTGGTGCGCCATGGGCGACGACCAACTCGAACTGTCCATCGCCCAAGCCGCACAGCGGCCGCGCGCTGGCAATGTGCCACGCCAAGCCCGCCCCATCTGCGCCTTGGCGGATTTCACCGACCTCTGCCGCCTCGTCGGCGATACCAGCAGCCGGGTGGCCCAAACCAAGTTCATCGCCGCCTATTTGAGCGGCTTGACCAGCGACCCGGACCTGCGCCTCGCGGTGCGCTGGCTCAGCGGCGAGGTCTTGCCGGCCCACTGCGGCGGGCTGGCCTTGCGCGAAGGCGCTCTAACCGTCCGGCATGCCCTCCTTTCGCTGCCCGGTGCCCGCGCCGAACGGTATCAGGAACTGCTTTTATCGAGCAAGGATGTCGCGCGCAGCGCACGTCTCGTGTTGCAAGAAATCCCGCTCAAACCCGATCCGCTTGACCTGCCCGGCTTGGAAACCTTTTTTCTGGCGCTGGCCCGCAGCGCCGCCCCGCTCGAGCGTATCGCGCTGCTCGCCGCCCGCCTGGCCACCCTGCACCCGACCGAAAGTGAAACTGTTGTTAGGGTTCTCGTGGGTGATCCGGGCCGCCGCCTGGATCACGCCGTTATCGAAGATGCCATCGCCGCCGCCTTTGCCGCCACTCCCGTTGCGGTTCGGCACGCCCACCAGGTGAGCACGGATCTGGCGGAAACCGCGGTGCTCGCCCGCCACGCCCGCCTGGCCGATGCTCTCGCACCGCCGCCACCCGCCGCACACCAGGCCGCGGCCCCGGCGGACGCGACGTTGTCGTTAGATTAGCCGCCGCGCCGCGTTGTAGCGGCGGCCTGTGACCGTCGCGGCGCGGGTGTGGCATCTCGTTCACTACGGCGCTCACCGGGCGCCGCTGCAATCCGCACGATCCTGCCCACAAATGGCGTGACAGCGCCCTGGTGCCATGGACAATAGGCCCGTGAGCATGTTCAATACCATTGGCAAGACCTCCGAGCTGAGCGGGCGCAGCGACAACACCCTGCGCAAGCTCGAGCGCATGAATCAGGCACTGCGCCACCATGAGCCGGACCGCGTGCCTGTCAGTGATTTTTTCTGGGGCGGCTTCACCCGCCGCTGGCGCGAGGAACTGGGCCTCGCGCCTGACGCCAACCCGTACTATCACTACGACCTGGATTGGATCGTCACCGTGGCGAACTTCGATCCATGGATCCGGCCGTTTGAAACGCTGCACGAGACCACCGACGAGGTTGTTGTTAGGACAGGCTTCGGTGCGATCATCCACAAACATTTTTCCTATCCGATGCCCGAGATGCGGGCCTGGGACATCGATACCTTTGAAAAACTCCAACATGCCCGGTTCGATCCGCCCGACGACCCGCGGCGCTTCTTCGCCGCCGGCGACAACCAAATTGCCGGGGTTGGCGACGGCTTCGAGCGCAACTCGCCGGCCTGGATTGAAACCGTTAGATCGCTGCGGCCCGACTTCCCGGTGTATGGCAGCGTTATCGAGGTGAGCGAGTGCCTGACGCGTCTGGTCGGCCAGGAAAACGCCCTCATGTGGATGGGCGAGTATCCCGCCGAAATGGGCGAGGTGATCAATCGCATCGGCGCGTTCTATCTGGCGCTGGCCAAGGCGGAAATCGCGGCGGCCGCAGGAATGTTAGACGGGTTTGTGATCTGGGGCGACGTGGCCTACAAGAAATGCACGTTCATGGCGCCGGCATATTGGCGCGAGTATTTCAAGCCGTGGGTGGCGCGGATGGTCGAGGCCGCGCACGCTGCGGGCTTGCCGGTGATCTACCACGGCTGCGGCAACGTCAAGGCGATCTTGCCGGATTACATCGAGATGGGTGTGGATGCCTACAACCCGCTCGAAGTCAAGGCCGGCATGGATGTGGTCGGGCTGCGCCGCGAATACGGCCATGGCATCGGCTTCTGCGGCAACAGCGACATCCAGGTTTGGGAAAGCGGCGACCTTGCGGCAATCCGCCGCGAGGTGTTGCGCAAACTCAACGCCGCCAAGGGTGGCGGTCTCATCTTCCAGTCCGACCATTCGGTGAGCAGCAGCGTTGCAGGTCACACCTATGATTACATCGTGAAGCTCGTGCGCGAGCACGGCCGCTATCCACTGCAACTCGCTGAGTTCAACGATGCTCCCTGAGGACATATCCAACCCCCGACTCAATCAAATGAAACGCTACGGAACGGTCATCGGCCTCAATGCCGACAAGCTCGCTGAATACACTCTCCTCCATGCCGCCGTGTGGCCCGAGGTGCTGCGGATGATCACGCAGTGCAACCTGCGCAACTATTCGATCTATCTGCGCCAATTCGACGACGGCCGGCATTTCCTGTTCAGCTACTTCGAATACATCGGTGACGACTTCGCGGCCGACATGGCGCAGATGGCCGCCGATGCCACCACCCAGCGCTGGTGGGCCTTGTGCATCCCTTGCCAGCAGCCGCTGGACAGCCGCAGTCCGGGGGAATGGTGGGCCTCGATGGAGGAAGTGTTCCATTGCGACTGATGCACGATCTAACATAAATCCCGATGCCAGCCGTTTCCCCCAACCCTCTCCTCGGCGTCGCGCTGCATGCGGTGGGTGCCACCTTTGCCGCCACTTGTTATACGCCGGAAAAGCAGGTCAGGGGCTGGTCGTGGCAAACCTACTGGCTGACCCAGGCTTCGTTCTGTTGGTTGCTGCTGCCGCTGCTCGGCGCCTGGCTCACCATTCCTCAACTGGCCGCCGTGCTGCGCGAGGCGCCGGCACCGGCGATGTGGCACTCATTTTTGCTGGGAGCCGCCTATGGCATCGGCGGGACCGCCTTTGGCATCTCGATCCGCTATATCGGCTTCTCGCTCACCTATGCCATTGCGGTGGGGCTGTCGAGTGTGTTAGGCACGCTGATTCCGCCGCTGGTCAAGGGCACCCTCGGGGCGACGCTCGGCAAGCCGGGGGCGGAATGGATTGTGGCGGGCATCATCATCGGCACCGTGGGCATTGCCGGGGCTGGTTGGGCCGGGCGTCTGAAAGAACGCGACCTCAGCGCGCAGCAGCAGAGCGGTGGGTTTTCGCTGATGAAGGGTTTGCTGCTGTCGTTGCTGGCGGGCGTGTTGTCGGCGGTGTACGGCTTCGCGTTGGATGCGGGCGAACCGATCGCCGATGTGGCCACCGCACACGGTGCCGGGGTGTTCCGCGGCAACGTGGTTTACATTTTCTCTAACACCGGGGCGTTTGTCACCACCGCGATCTACTGCCTCTATCTGCATGCGCGGCACCGGACGCTTGGCGAACTCATCGAGTTGCCCGCGGGCCAGCCCGCGGCGGCGTTGCCGGTGAATTTCCTGATGGCGGCCATCACCGGGCTGTTTTGGTATAGCCAGTTCTTTTTCTATAACCTCGCTCACGTGCGGATGGGTGCCTACAAGTTCACGAGTTGGGCCATTCACATGATCATGCTGGTGTTGATCAGCAACCTGGTGGGCGTCGTGCTGCGCGAGTGGCGCCAGTGCCGCCGCCTCACCCACGCGACCATCATGCTGGCCTTCGTCGTGCTCATCGCCGCGGTGCTGCTGCTCACCTATGGGAATTATTTGGGAGGGTAGCCCGCGCAAGCGCCTGGCAGGGACGCACCCTCCGGGGCGTCCGGCGGGGGCGAGGTGGCGGCGGCTTGCAGGTGCGCCACCCGCCCAATCCATCCGTGGGCATGAGCGCGGGCGATTGCTCGGGCACACCGAGCGGGGTTTGCGGCGGCTCGATCTAACCATCCCGCCGCGGCCTCGCCCCAGCCGGACCCGTCGGAAACGGGTCCCTGCCAAGCTCCTCTCGCACCTTCCTG
>CAIVSK010000155.1 GCA_903908495.1 Akkermansiaceae bacterium | reverse complement strand
GTGAGATCCTCGCGGGCGAGGGCGGTGGCGCGCTCGAAGGTGGCGGCGAGGCCGTCGGGGGGCAGGTCGGCGAAGGTTTCGCTGTGGCGTTGGCCGCGGGCGAAGTGATAACTGCGGTGGCTCAGCTCGGTCACATCGAGGCCGAGGTGGTCAAACAACCAGACGGCGAAGCGTTCGAAACGCGGGTCGCGGTCGGCGTCGCGCAGCGCCACGAGCAATTCGGCGGCTTTGGCCGGGGCCGGGGCGCCGAGTTCGAGCAAGCGGTCGTGGCCGCTGGCGAGCTCGCGGGTGACTTGATCCTTGAGCACGCGGCTGCGGCGCAGGAATGCCTGGAATTTGGGTGCGGCGGCGCGCGTGGTGTGGAGGCCGTCGAGTTCGGGCAACAGGACGGAGGCGAGGGCGGTGGCACCCTTGAGCGGGCGGGAAAACGCACCGAGTCCCTCGTGGAGCCAGCGGGCCTGGAGCTCTGAGCGGCTGTTGACGCCGTAGGGCACGTGAATGTGGATGGTGCCGGTTTGGCCGATGCGGTCGAGACGGCCGAGGCGCTGCTCGAGCTGCTCCGGATCGCGCGGCAGGCCGAACAGGACGAGTTGGCGTGCAAACTGGAAATTGCGGCCTTCGCTGCCGATTTCCGAGCAGATCAGGAGGCGGGCGCCGTCGGGGTCGGCGAACCAGGCGGCATTGCGGTCGCGCTGGAGGAGGTTGAGTTCCTCGTGGAAGAGGGCGGTTTCGAGTTGGATCTCGGCGAGGAGTTTTTGCTGGACGGCGATGGCGGCGGCTGGCGAACTGGTGATGAGGAGGACTTTTTCGGTATCGGGCAGCGAGCGCAGGAGTGCGGCGAGCCAGGAGTACGGCGAGGCGTCCTGCGCCAGCGGGTGGAGGTGCGGCTGGCGATGCGGGAAACCGGTGAGCTGGTCGCGGGTGTTGCGAAACAACACCCGCCCGGTGCCAAACATGTCGATCAATTCGGCAATGAGCGGCGCCCGGGCCGCTGGGTCGCCGCCGCGCAGGGCCGTCAAATGGGCTGCGGCGCGGGGCGAACGGGCGGTGAAGGTATCGAGGTCGGCGGGCAGGTCACCGTGGGTGAGCGCCTCCACGGCTGCGGCGAGCGGGGCATAGGCGCGGGTTTCCGCGAGAAATGACTCGAGATCGGAATGGCGCTCGGGGTCCAACAGGCGGAGGCGGGCGAAGTGGCCGGCGGGTCCGAGTTGTTGCGGGGTGGCGGTGAGCAGCAGCAGCGACGGGACTTCGCGGGCGAGCGCCTCGACCATGGCGTAGGCGGCGGAGGGCTGGCCGGGCGACCATGCCAGGTGGTGGGCCTCGTCGACGATGAGGAGGTCGAAGCCGGCCGCGCGGGCTTGCTCGGCACGGGCGGGAATTTTGGTTAGAAAGCCGGTGGCGGCGAGGATGAGTTGGGCGTCGAGAAAGGGATTGGCGTCGGCGGCGTGGGCTTCGAGCGAGCGGCAGCGGTCCTCGTCGTAGATGGCGAAGCGCAGGTTGAAGCGCCGCAGCAGTTCGACGAACCACTGGTGAATGAGCGGCTCCGGGACCAAAATGAGGATGCGTGCGGCGCGGCCGGTGAGGTGGAGGCGATGCAGGATCAAGCAAGCTTCGATGGTCTTGCCGAGGCCCACCTCGTCGGCCAGCAGGACCCGTGGATGGAGCCGGCTGGCGGTTTCCGCGGCGATGGCCAGCTGATGGGGGAGCAGGTCGATGCGGGCACCGGCGAAGCCGCGGGCTGAGGCGTGGCGGAGGCGGCTGTTCCAGTTGAGGGCCTGCATGCGGCCATCGAAGCTGCGCGGCGGGTCGGCCAGCCCGGCGAGCAGGCGTTTGTCCGGGCGGATGAAGCTCAGGGTGTCGAGCAAGCCGGTTTCGGCGAGTTGGCGGCCTTCGCCGTGATAGATCAGGATTCCGCCGTGGGTGGTTACGGATTCGACGGTGAGGCGGCGGCCGGAGCGGTCGGCAATGACGTCGCCCGGGCTGAAGCGCGCCCGGACCAGCGGGGCGGCGGCAAACGCGTAGGTGCGGGTGGCCTCGGCGGCGGGAAAATGGAGGGTGAGGGCGTCGTCCTCGAAGCCGCGCACCACGCCGAGGCCGAGGGCGGGTTCC
Organism: Akkermansiaceae bacterium; assembly: GCA_903908495.1. Lineage (GTDB taxonomy): Bacteria > Verrucomicrobiota > Verrucomicrobiia > Verrucomicrobiales > Akkermansiaceae > Luteolibacter. The sequence goes on along the minus strand of CAIVSK010000155.1, from coordinate 15,362 downwards.
GAGGTCGAGAGCCAGCGTTGGCCGGGGGCGGGGTGAGGCATGCGGGTGGGGCTAACACTCCCGCAAATCGTGCTGGACGATTTCGCCGGGGCGGGTGCTGGTGTGAGGCCAGAGTTTGCGGCCCGGATAGATCGAGGTGTGGATGCCGGTGTGGACCCCGTCGCCGATGATCGCGCCGAATTTGCGCCGGCCGGTGTCCACCAGGCTGCCGGCCACCGTCGAGCGGTGGTTTTTGCCGTCGTGGCGGAAATTCGAGACGATGGTGCCGGCACCGAAATTGACCGCCTCACCGAGCACGGAATCACCGACGTACGCCAGATGGCCGACGTTGGTACGGGACAGGATCAGGCAGTTTTTGATTTCGACGGCTTGGCCGATGTGGCAGGCGTCGCCGATGCTGGTATTGCCGCGGATGTAACAATTCGGGCCGATCCGGCAATTGTCGCCAATGACCACATTGCCCTCGATGAACACGCCGGGCAGCAGGCGCGAGCCCGGGCCCAGGTGCAGCAGTCCGTCGATCACCGCCGACGGGTGCACCTCGCCAAGCAGCACCGTCGCCTCGAGGCCGGCCACACAAATCTCGTTGGCCCGCAATAAATCCCACGGATAGCGGATCAAAAATGAGGCCACTGCGGGCAAAATCCTCTGCAGATCGGGGGTCGCGCCGCGCCATGCCAGAGGGGCCCGCGAGGCGTCCACCAGGGTGTCGGCGGTGGTGGAGGCCTCCAAGGCGGCCAGGTCCGCCGCAGCCAACCAGGCATGGGGGTGGAGCGAGAGGGATGGCGCGCCGGTGGCGGTGAGGCTGGTGGCAGCCAGGGCTGTTTGCTGGTGCTGGCGCAGCGGGATGTTGCCGATGGGAAACTCCGCGATCGAGCGGGTCAGCGACAGCGGTTCGCAATTCAATAAGGCCGGGGTATCCATCATTTCGTCGGGTTAGCGGACTTCATCTTGGATGGCGTTGGCGAACTTGCTCACCCAGAAGCGCACCTGCTCGATGTCCCTGTGCTCGACGAGCACCCGGATCTTGTTTTCGGTGCCCGAGTAGCGGATCAAGTGGCGGCCGTCTTCGCCAAACGCGCGCGTCGCCTGGGTCATGAGCTTTTGCAATTTCGGCAGGCTTTCCAGCGGTGGCTTGGCGACCACCGGCATGTTGGCGAGCTGGGTCGGGTATTCGTCCATGACTGCGGCGAGTTGGGCGAGGGTTGCATTGCGGGCGTGCATCATGCGCAGCACTTGCAAGGCGCTGAGGATGCCGTCGCCGGTGGTGGCGTGATCGGCGAAGATGAGGTGGCCGGAGTTTTCGCCGCCGAACGAGTAGCCGTTCTTGCGGATGCACTCGATGACGCTGCGGTCGCCCACCGCGGTGGTCGCCACCTTGATCCCGTGTTGGGCCATCGCTTGCTTGAGCCCCAGATTGCTCATCACGGTGGCCACCAGCGTGTCGTGGCGCAATTTCCCCTGCTCTTTGAGGCTGATGGCGCACAATGCCAGGATGCGGTCGCCGCTGACGACCTGGCCGCTGGCATCGGAAAAGATGACCCGGTCGGCATCGCCATCGAACGAGATGCCGAGGTCCGCGCCGCAGCGTCGTGCCAAGTCGCCGGCGGCTTCCGGGTGGAGTGCGCCGCAGCCGTCGTTGATGTTGAGTCCGTCGGGCTGGCAGCCGGTCATGATCACCTCGGCACCGAGTTCCTTGAAAATGAGCGGCGCAATGAAATAGGCCGCCCCGTGCCCGCAATCGACCACCACCTTGAGCCCGTGCAACGGCACATTGTCCGCCGTCTGCTTGGAAAATTCGATGTAGCGGCCGCGCGCATCCTCGATGCGGTGCGCCTTGCCAATCTGCCGCACCGGCAACGGCTGGGCTTCCGGTTCCAGGCCCAGCACGTGGCTTTCCACCGCCGCTTCCAGCTCATCGGACAGTTTATAGCCATCCGGCCCGAAAATCTTCATGCCGTTATCCTCGTAAGGATTGTGTGAGGCGGTGATCATGATGCCAGCCGCCGCTCCCATCGATTTGGTCAAGTGCGCCACCGCCGGGGTCGGCATCGGCCCCACCATGAACACATCCATGCCCATTGATACCAGCCCGCTGGTGAGCGCCGTTTCCAACATGTAGCCGGAAATCCGCGTGTCCTTGCCTACCAGCACCCGGTTGCGATTGACCCCGGAGGAGCGCAACACCCGCGCCACCGCCTTGCCTAGCAGCAGGGCGACTTCGGCGGTGATTGGGAATTCATTGGCGCGTCCGCGGATGCCGTCGGTTCCGAATAATTTTGGTTTCATAGTGGGGAACGAGATTGTTCAGGTTTTTTTGAACAGTGGAAGGTTAAAATGCGCGGTTTGTTGGAGTGGTGGGTCCGCCGCGAACCCCTGCCAAAACACCAGCGCAGGAGTTGACTTGGGCCTGAAATGGGAGTGCCTAAGGGCCAACCTCACCCGCCTAACACCGCTCGGCGGATCCGGCCGGGGGATTTCTTGAGGAACTGCCGGGCGAGTTGCTCGAACTGCTCGGACAGGTCCGTTAGGTAAAGCTCGAGGGTGCCGGTTTGGTCGGCGGGTGCGAGCAAGTCGAGGCGGGTGAGTTCGCGCTGGAGGTGTTGGGCGCAGGTGGTGGCGGAGTCGACGAGGCGCACGCCCGGGGGCAGCAGGGTTTTGAGGACCGGGATGAGCAGCGGGTAATGGGTGCAGGCAAGCATCAGGGTGTCGATGCCCTTGTCCACCAGCGGCTCAAGGTAGACCTGGAGGATTTGGCGGGTGGCCGGGTGCTCGATCCAGTTTTCCTCGACCAGCGGGACCAGCAGCGGGGCTGCCTGTCCATGGATGATCAACCCGGTGCGGCGCTGGGCCAGGGCATGCTGGTAGGCGTGCGAATTGATGGTGCCGCGGGTGGCGATGATGCCGATGCGTTCGGCCTTGGGGTCGGCCAGGGCGTCCTCGACGCCGGCCTCGATGACGCCGAGGATGGGCACGCGGTAGTGTTCGCGCAGGCGGGGCAGGGCGTGGGCGCTGGCGGTATTGCAGGCCACCACCACCGCCTTGACGCCGTGGGTCAGCAAGAAGCGCACGTCCTCATCGGCGAACTGGCGGATGGTTTCGGGGCTTTTCGAGCCGTACGGCAGGCGTGCGGTATCGCCGAGGTAGAGGATATTTTCGGCGGGCATGAGTTCCTGGACGGCGCGCACCACGGTGAGGCCGCCGACGCCCGAGTCGAAAAATCCCAGAGGAGTTGAGTTCACGCCGCGGACTGTGGCGGGCAGCGCGGCCGACGGCAAGCCTTCGCGGAGGGGGGGCGAGAGTGTTCCCCCCTCCTTGACGGCGGATCAGAGTCCACCGCTCCTTGAACGACCGCCGCCGGGATTTGCGGGATTGCCAAGCGCCCGCATCCGCGCTTCCATCCGCCTGCCGATGGCCAACGCATTCTCATTCGATTCCCTCAACCAAGCCCAGCGCGAAGCCGTCGGCGCCCTCGATGGCCCCGTCATGATCCTCGCCGGCGCCGGCACCGGCAAAACCCGCACCGTCACCTGCCGCATCGCCCACATGTTGGAAAAGCGGATCCCGCCCGCCGACATCCTCGCCGTCACCTTCACCAATAAGGCCGCCAGCGAAATGCGCGAACGCATCGGCGGCATGGTCACCAAAAAGGCCGCCACCGCCATGACCGTCTGCACGTTCCACTCGCTGTGTGTGCGCATCCTCCGCGGCGGCATCGACAAGCTCGGCTACAAATGCAATTTCTCGATCTGCTCGCACTCCGATCAGGTCGGGCTCATGAAGCAATTGTTGGTCCGCAAGGGCGGCAGCGATGAGAAAGTCAAACCGGACACCGTGCTGGCCGCCATTTCCAAGGCCAAAAACAAGGGCGACGATCCGGCGGACATCGAGGACGACTACTTCGCCACCCTCGCGGTGGCCTATCAAAACGAATTGCGCGCCCAGAACGCCGTGGATTTCGACGACCTGTTGTTGCTCGCAGAGCGCGTCCTGAGCAACCACGCCGACGTCCGTGAGGTGTTCCGCCAGCGCTACAAACGCGTCACCGTCGATGAGTTCCAGGATACCAACGCGTTGCAAATGCGCTTGCTCCAACAACTCGTCACCACCCCGTATCACGTCTGCGTGGTCGGCGACGACGACCAGTCGATCTATGGCTGGCGCGGCGCGGAAGTCGCCAATATCCTGCAATTTGAAAAATTCTTCCCGGACCCGAAAATCATCCGGTTGGAGGAGAACTACCGCTCGACCCACGCGGTGCTGCACACGGCCAACAGTCTGATCAAACACAACCGCGGCCGGCGTGAGAAAATCCTCCGCTCCACCCGCAAGGGGGGCGATCCGGTGCGCATCGTGGCGATGCCCGGCGACGACGAGGAGGCTGAATTCATCGCCGAGGAAATTCTCGCCGAAAAAGGTGCGGTCGGCCGCGAGTGGGAGGACTTTGCCGTGTTGTTCCGCACCAACGGCCAAAGTCGCAAGCTCGAACTCGCCTTTCGCGAACGCAAGATCCCCTACCGGATGGTCGGCGCGCAGAGTTTCTACGACCGCCGCGAAGTGCGCGACGTGCTCGCCTACGTCCAACTCCTCGTCTCGCCCGATGCCGACGTGCCCTTGCTGCGCATCCTCAACGCGCCCAACCGGGGCATCGGCCAATCCACCGCCGTGCTCGCCACCGAGTTCAGCCGCGAACACCACGAAAGCGTCTGGCAGGCGCTGTGCGACCCGGATTTCACCTATCAACTCGGCAGCAAGACCCGCCACTGCATCGAGGCGTTCGTCGCACTCATCGCCGGTGCCAAAAACCGCATCGATCTCAACCACGAAAATCCCGCCGATGTCCTCAACGGCTTGCTCAAGGAAATCGAGTACCTGACGTGGATCGAGCGCTCGTGCAAAACCGACAGCGAACGCCAGGCCCGCGGCGAGGGCATCCAAAGCGTCGTCGAAAGCCTCCGCAACCACACCACCAAAGGCAAAAAACTCCAGGCCTTCCTCGACGACAGCGCTCTGGCCTCCGATCGCGAGGACGAGGATCTGGAGAAAAAGCAGGGTGCCACCCTCATCACCCTGCACGCGTCCAAGGGCCTGGAGTTTCCCATCGTCTATCTCGTCGGCCTCGAGGAAGGGTTCCTGCCGCACACCCGCTCCATCGCCGAGGGCACCAAGGACGAGGAACGCCGCCTGCTCTACGTCGGCATCACCCGCGCCCAGGACCTCCTCACCATGACCTATTGCGCCACCCGCATCAAGTGGGGCCAGCAAACCGGCTGCCAACCCAGCAGCTTCATCTGCGAACTCGACGACGAGCACCTCACTCACACCAGCTACGCCGATATCCTCGGCGCCGAACCCAGCACCGATGAACTCGACAATTTCTTCGGCAGCCTCAAAGGGTTGTTAGATGGGATCTGAGCCCGCCGCCAATCCCAAGCGTGGCGCGGGTGGCCAGCCCGCCGCATCTGCCTGTCATGGACGCCTCACTTCCCGCCTGCCGTTTCATGCGCAGACAGGCGGGACGCGCTGTCTTCCCTCACAGGCTGGAAGCCTGTTTTCCGGTCAGAGTGCGTTAAATCGACACTATTGGGCGGGCCGACGGCGCTCACCATTTTCAGGACCGTCTCGACATGCCAGGTGCCATCCCAAGGCGGCTATTTGCCTTGCCGTTGGCCGTCTGATGGCGCATGTTGGGCTTGCAAGTCAGCACGTGCCGATGAAATGAAACCATTGCATGAACACGATTGGCCGGGATTGATCCGGCCGGGCAGCCGGGTCTTCCTCGGTGGCGGTGCCTCGGTCCCCTTTGCCTTGGTTCACTCGATGCTGGCCCAAGCCAGTCATTTCAAAGACATCGAGTTGGTCCATATCCATGGCTTGGGCGACACTCCGTGGATCGATCCGTGTTATGAAACCGTGCTGCGGACCAACTCGTTTTTTCTAACGCCCTCGCTGCGGGATGCGGTGGAGCGCGGTCAGGCGGACTACACGCCCTGCGCGATGTCGGATGTGCCGCTGTTGTTCCGTGATGGCGAGATGCCTCTGGATGTCGCCCTGATCCAGGTGAGTCCGCCTGATGCCTCGGGCATGTGTTCGCTCGGGGTGAGCGTGGACGTGGTGCAAGCCGCGGCGCGCCATGCCCGCATCGTCATTGCACAGATCAACCCGCGAATGCCGCGCACCGGCGGCGACAGTCAGATTGCGGAGCGTGAAATCGACTATTTCATCGAGCATGCGGCCGAGTTGCCCGAGGCCGCGAGGGCGGTGCTTGACGAGCGGCATTTGAAGATTGGTCGTTACGCGGCGCAACTCATCGAGGATGGTTCGACCCTCCAGGTGGGCTTGGGCAACAGTCCGGAGGCGGTGCTGCTGGCATTGAAAGATCATCGGCAGCTCGGCATTCATTCCGGGGTGTTCAATGACGCGCTGATGGAGTTGGTGCGTTGCGGCGCGGCCGATCACTCGATGAAAAGCTACCGGCCCGGTAAAATCATTGCCAGTCATGTGATGGGCAGCCGCAAGCTCTATGATTTTGTCGATGGTCATCCGGATTTGGAGTTGCATCCATCGGATTGGGTGAACGACCCGCACCGGATCGCCAGAAATCATCGCATGGTGGCGATCAACGGTGCGCGCGAGATTGATCTAACGGGGCAGGTGGTGCGTGATTCCAGCGGGCACCGGTTCTATGGTGGTATCGGCGCGTTGGTGGACTTTATCCGGGGCGCGGGCAAGAGTCGCAATGGCAGGCCCATCATCGCGCTCACCTCCACCGGTGACGTCGACAAGCGCTCGCGGATTGTGGCGGGATTGGAATCCGGCAGCGGTGTGTGCACCGGGCGCGGCGACGTGCATCACGTGGTCACCGAATACGGGGTGGCGAGTCTGCACGGGCGCAGCATCCGCGAGCGGGTGGCGCGTCTGGTGGAAATCGCCCATCCGGATTACCGTGAGGCATTGTTAGCCGGAGCCCTGTCCCGCGGTTGGTTGCCGAAGTTTTTCACCATGCCTGCCATCGTCCCGGCGGTGTCGGAAGGCGGCATTGAATCGTCGTGGGTGCAGTTCCGGGTGGGGCGCTTCCTGCTCCGGCCGCTGCACCCCAGTGACATGCGTACACTGCAGGAATTCTTCTATTCCCATGACGAGGAGACCATCCGCTTGCGCTACGGCTATCAACGCGAACGGATGACCGGTGAGTCGGCCTACAAACTCGCCGCCGTCGATCAATCGCGCGATGTCGCGCTGGGGATTTTCACCGAAAAGCTTGGCCGCCAGGAATTGCGCGCGATCGGCCGGTACTATCTGGATGACGACGGCCAGCGGGCGGAGGTGGCATTTGTCGTGCACGAGGCGACGCGGCGGGTCGGCATGGCCGGGTTCCTGTTAGGTGAGCTGGCGCTGGTGGCCGGGCACCGCGGAGTGGCGGAGTTCTGGGCGAGTGTCCTGCCTAACAACCGGTCCATGGGCCTGGTGTTTGCCTCAGCCGGTGGCACCGAGGACCCAACCGCCATCGGTGAGGAACGTTGCTTCCACATGGCGGTGGCACGCATCGTGCAGGATCGCAAGCGGTTTTGCGAGCGCAAGAACATCCGTAAGATTGAACGATGAGCGAGTTAAGTAAAACCGGCGTGCATTTCAGTGCCGACTACGAACGGCATGACACGGGTCCGGGTCATCCCGAATCGGCGCATCGCTATCAAGTGCTGAGCGCGGCGTTGGCGGCGCTGCCGCCTGAGATCAGGCGCATGGAGTCCGCGCGGCGGGCGACGGTTGCGGAGATTTTGCTGGTGCATGAGCACAGTTATCATGACCTGGTGTACCGGGACACGGAATCGCTGGCGGATTTTCTGCGAACTGGCGACACCGCGATCTGCGAACACAGCTACGACGTGGCGCTTGAGGCCTGCGGAGCGATGTTAACGGCCCTTGATGCGGTAATGGCGGGTGAGCTCGCCGCGGTTTTCTGCGCGGTGCGGCCGCCGGGCCATCATGCCACGGCGAACCGGGGCATGGGATTTTGTGTGTTCAATCATGTGGCCATCGGCGCGCGCTATCTGCAGGCCAGGCACGGCTTGGGACGCATCGCCATCATCGACTGGGATGTGCATCATGGCAATGGCACCGAGGAAATTTTCATTGAGGACCCGAGCGTGCTATATATATCATTGCACGAGGAACATATCTATCCATACACGGGCTCCGCCACCAACCGCGGACGCGGCCCCGGTCTCGGCATGAACCTCAATATTCCGTTGCCGCGGCACTCCGCCGGCATGCAGGCCCTGGCCGCCTGGGACGCGCAGGTGGGCCCGGCCATGGATGCCTTCCAGCCAGAGTTTGTGCTGATTTCCGCGGGTTTTGACGCGCGGTTGGATGATCCGGTCGGCGGCTTGTGCTGGGACGACGAGACGTTTGCCGAGATGACCCGCCGAAGTGCTGGATATGCCCGTCAATGGAGTCACGGGCGGCTCGTGTCAGTGCTGGAGGGTGGATATAATCCGCCGGGCTTGGCCTCCGCCGCGGTGGCGCACGTGATGGCGCTGGGCCAGTGAGCGGGAGGGGCCGCCCAGGACTGTCAATTTAACGCTCTCTGATCGGAAAACAGGCGTCCCGCCTGTGAGGGAAGACAGCGCGTCCCGCCTGTCTGCGCATGAAACGACAGGCTGGAAGCCCGTCGTCCATGACAGGCAGGATTCCTGTCCTCCTGCTTGGCCCTGTGTTCGTTTTCGCCTTTTGCTGTGATCTGACGGCCGTTATTCCAGGGCAGCGCGGAGGTCGTCGGCGGCACCGCGGGCACCGCTCGATGGGGGTGCTGGGACGAAGGAAAAATCATCGGCGGCGGGGACGAACGAGAAGTCGTCGTCGGGTGCGGGCACGAAGCCGAAATCCTCTTCGGCAGCGGGGAGGTGCTGGGGCGGGATGAACACGACGGCGGGCAGGACGGGTGCCGGTGTGGTGACAGGCACCGGCAGTTCGGTTAGGACCGGGGCCTTGGCGACGGGCGGGGTCGGGTTTTGGAGCGAGCGCGGGACCTTGTCGATGGATTCGAGGTCGGGGATGGAGGCGGCTTCCGGGGTGGCCTTGAGGTCCTCGAATTTTCGGGCGCTGGTGAGCACGCGGGTTTCGAAGGATCCGATGGCGCTGTTGTAATGCTCGACGGCGGTGCCGAGGGCGCGGCCGAGTTTGGCAAAGTGCTCGGCGAGTTTGCCGAGGCGCTCGTGGAGGGCGCGGCCGAGCAGGGAGATTTCGCGGGCATTCTCAGCGATGGACTCCTGCCGCCAGCCGTAGGCGACGGCGCGCAGCAAGGCGATGAGCGTGGTCGGGGTGGCAAGGATGACGCCTTGGTCCACGCCGCGCTCGATGAGGCCCGGATCGCATTGCAGGGCGGCGGAAAAGAACGATTCACTGGGCAGAAACAGCACGGTGAACTCGGGGGTGCGGGCAAATTGCGCGGTGTAATTCTTCGAGGAAAGTTGTTGGATATGGGTGCGCACCTGGCGGGCGTGACGGTGGAGGCACTCCTCGCGGAGGGTGTCGTCGGTGGCCTCCAGTGCGTCGAGATAGGCGTCCATCGGGGTCTTGGAATCCACCACGATCGTCTTGCCGCCGGGCAGCCGGACGATGAGGTCGGGGCGGAGGTTTTTCCCCTCGTCGGTGGTGGTGGAATGCTGGGTTTCAAAGTCGCAGTGCTCCTGCATGCCGGCGAGTTCGACCACCCGCCGCAGCTGCATTTCGCCCCATTGGCCGCGGCCGGTGGGTTGGCGTAGCGCCCGCACCAGCGACGCGGTCTCGCGCTGCAGCCCGAGTTGGCCCTCGCCGAGCGAGCGGACCTGGGTGCGCAGTTCGGCATACGCGTCGCTGCGGTTTTTTTCGATTTCGCCGAGGCGCAGCTCGAATCTGCCGAGCGTGTCGGTGACCGGTTGGACCAGTGAGGCGATGGCGGTCTGGCGCTTTTCAATGTCGCCTTTGGCGGCCTCGGTGTGGGCGCTGAGCGAGGCCTTGGCGAGATGCAAAAATTGCTCCGACGAGAATTTCAGGGCGTCGGCGGAGAGTGCTTTGAAGGTGTCGGCGAGTTTGAGTTCGGCGCGATCGAGGAGGGCTTGTTTTTCCGCTGCGGCCTTGGTTTCCACGTCGAGTCGGGAGCGGATCTCGGTGAGTTGGTTGCGGAACGTTTGTGCCTCCTGCTCGTTGCGCTGGGCGTCGTTGGTCGCCTGAGCGAGGCGCGCTTCAATTTCCGCGCCGCGGCGTTCCTCGGCCTTCAGGCGTTCCCTGGCCGCGGCGAGTTTGCCGGAGGCGACGAGCTGCGTGAGCAACCATCCGACCACAAGGGCGATGGCGGCAGACAGGATTTCCGGCAGGTGCTGTTGGAGGATCGAAAGCATGGCGGGAAGAGAAAAGCGGAAATGCCGATACCCTGAAAGGCTGAAATGCTGAAAGGGGCGTACAATAGGATGAATCTCCGTGAGTCACGTTCCATTGGCGCTATAACCCGACGCCTATTCCCGTGAAACTAAGCCACCATTGTCGCCGTAATTCTCCTGTTAGCCATTAACCAACGGTTTTCGGCCGATTTAACGCTCATGAATATATTGTCCAGTCCCAAACGACGACCGTACCGTGGATTTGTGCAGGGGGTCGTGCCAGCATTGGTCGCATGGGTTCTTGCGAGTCACTGCCAAGCCGGGGAGTCCGTTTTCACGGCGCTGGGAATTGAGCCCGCGAAATTCGGCGAAGCGTGGCTTCAACGCCCACCGCAGATGCCGCCGCCGCCCGTGCCCTGGCAATATGACAGCGAGCCGGATCCCTTTGCGTTGGTGGTGTTGCCCTCGACCCCCGCCGAACGGCAGCAATTGCTCGATGGCATGATGACGCCGCGCCAAGCTCTCTCGTCATCACAGCGCCTGTTCATTGCTCGGTTGTTAGAGGGGTGGGGGCGGACGGATGAGGCGCTCGCCTTGCTGGAAACGAAGGGTGTCCTGGACGTTGATCCGTTTCATTTGGTCCGCTTGCGTTACCGCAAGGGGGATCTGGACGGCGCCGCCAGCGCCCTGGTTGCGGCCCAGGACCCGGCCCGGCCTGCCGAGCCCGGTTTCCAAGGGTTGTACCGGCGTTCCGCCGGGTTGGTGCGTCCGTTCGTGGCCATGGATCAGTATCCTGAGTTGGCGAAATTCCTTGAGTGGATCCAGCCTCGCTGCCAAAGCACTTCCCTGCGCGGCGAAATCCTCGCCCTGCGGCTCAACGTGGCTTGCACCGCCGGTAAATCAGCGGAATTTTTTGAGCAACTCCGGCGCGAACCGCCGGTCATGCGGCAGGTGGCGGATTGGCTCATGACCCGCGATTGCAGCAAGTTGCCGCCGAGCCTGGATGACTTGCCGCCGGGGGACCTCGCGCTGTGGTATCGGATGGCCGGCGAGGCACCGGCCGTGATTGCTGCCATCCGCAAACTCGTGGCGGATGGCCGCGGTTCACCTGCTGAACGCAGCGACCTGTTCCTCCAATTCATGGACTGTCCGCCGCCGGACCGGGACGGGTTGCTAGAATGCTGGCTGACGCATGACGAGACCTGCCTGCCGGTGCTGACCGCGACGCTTGCCCGGCTCGTCACGCCAAGTTCCGGCAGACTGCCGGTGGAACCCCTCATGGCCCTGGCGGACCGGCATCCGGACCACCTGGCGGGCAACCTTGTGGCCGGCCTGACAGCGCGTGCCAGCCGCCTCGGGTTTGGCCGGACCGCCGAACGCCATGCCGACCCGTCGGACAAGTTTCTGCAGCGCGCGATGCAGGCACCGTTGCTGGCGGATGCGACGGGGGAGTTTGTGGATTCACATTCCTGGTTGCCGTTGACCCCAACCGATATCGCGGGGATTGCCTTGGCGGCGCTGGCCACAAGCACCGAGCCAAAGGACCTGCTTGAAATGCTGACCAAACACAGCGGTTTCAACGAACTGCCGGTCCGCGAACGTGCACGCTACCTCGCGATCGCGCAACTGGATGTGCCATTCGTCGAGACGATGCTCACGCTCGATTGGACCGATCCCGCCAACGACCGCTGTGGGGATTGGATTGTCCGCCACTTGAAATCAAGTCAGGATCGCAAAATGCCCGCCGATGCCCTGTGGCAGCGGCTGCTGGCAGCCTGGCCGGCGATGCTGGCTGGCAGTAAGGAGAAGAGTGAGGCGCGCATCAGAAGCGACACCGTGCAGCTTGATTCCCTGTTTGCAACGATCGGACCTAATAATGCGGATGGCGCCGGAGTGCTGTCGGCGCTTCGCGAGCGCCTCGACCTCAACGCCCGTGCCATGGTCGATGGCCTCATGGACAAGCGCCGGGAAAGCCGACCCGTGAGTCGCCCGGACTTGATGTCCAATCCCGCGGATCGCGCCGATCCGATGAATCTCCTCAGGTGGTTTGCACCGGCGCGTTTGGTTCGCTGGGTCGATATGGCGAATCCCGAAGAGATCATTCGTTCTGGCCTGGGTCGCAACGGGGACTCGAGGGGTCCGCTGGGGGTGATGACGCGGCGCTATCCGGTGTTGGATTTTCGGACGTTGCAGTTTTTCCCGATGCAAGGACTGGATCCGGAAGGCCTGGGGAAACTTCGCAGGCTGCTGCCGGCAGAAAGCCCGCATGCCATGGCGTATGATCTTGCCGTTGTCTGCCACCAACTGCCGCCTCCTGCGGAGGATCTCGCGGCCACTGCCAAACTGCACGTCGCCGCCGCACTGGAACACCCGCAGGAACTGGATTTCATCCTGTGCAAAATGCTCATGACACGGCAACCGCTACCATCGGAGGATGGGTCTGGATTTGTTGTTCTAACAACTTCGCCCGCCCGCGTCCGGATGTCGGCTGCGGCGGCGCTCGACGGACTTGCAGGGCGGGAGTCCGCGCTGCCGCAGGTCGCCAGCCTCCGCAAAAAATTGCTGCAAGGCATCATGATTCCACAATCTTCCAATCCAACGCAGGATTCCAATCCAACGCAGGATGAGGATCGTGCCTCTTACGATCAACTCCAACACTTCAGGCAACTCGGCGAGGAAGCCGGACCGGAAGCCGGCGAACTGGCCCGCAAGGTGCTCCGGGCCTACCTCGCCCGTGGTGCGAGAAGCACCTCACCCACGGAGAACGTGGCAATCAACATCCTCGTCAAAGCCGGTGGTTTTGAACCGTTCCTCAAAGAGATCGCCGGGGCATACCGCTCCCAACCCGGTGGCGAACTGGCCTGCGCCAAGGCCATGCACGCCCTTCACCAATATGCCATCATCCATTCCCACGGCGAATCGGCAACCTTTGCTAAACGGATTCTCGAACTGGATCCCGACGACGTGCCGGCAGCCGGGGAATGTGCCAACATCGCTCTAACATCCGGAGATGTCACTGGCCTGTTGGCCGCACTGCCGGCACTGCGCAAGGGTGACCCGGCGGCATTCCTGGCGATCATTTCCAGTGCCAGGGCGCTCGCCATCCTGCCACCGGATGCCGCCCCGCGCCTGCTTGAGATCCTCGCCCTGCCCACCCGCCCGGTCCCCGCCGGAATCCCGACCGGGGGAGGCCGCACGCACGACGTCGCACCTCAGCAACTCGAGGCGCTCCACCAGTTTTTCAATGAAGCGGATGTGCAGCTTGGCGAGCGCTTCCGCAAGCTGATCCTTGCCACGGGCTGGTTTTCAGCCGATGTGATGATCCCGGCGTTGGTCAATTCATGGGTCAAGGCCGATCGCAGGCAAGAGGCGCTCGCCCTGCTCATCTCCCTCATCACCGACTGCGGACCAACCCCGCCAGCCGATCTCAAGTTGCGGTTTCCAGCGGCACCGGCACCTGTGTTCGAATTGTCTCGCAACCACCTCAGCGCCTTCAAGTGCGCCGTTTCCCTATCGCTTTGCAATGGTTTGTTAGATGGCCTGTCTGCCAGCCCGGACACCGATGTTCCCGCCGACCTGCTCGCCTTGCTTCGCTTTGCGGTCACTCCCTCGGCCGAGGTCTTTGCCGCCAATGTGTGGCCCTTGCTTTCGCCGTTGGAAAAATCCAAGCGCCAACAGGCGAGCCAACGCCTGGTCGCCGCACTCGCCGGGGTGGCCGGAGCCGAAGGCTGCAAGAAAATGTTAGATGATAACGAATACGCGACTAATCCCGAGCCGACCGACTTCGACGAAATTGTCAGACAAGCGGGCCGCTGCCTTGCGTCGAAGGATCTGGCGAAGTTGCGCGGCCTTTGGCAACAATGCCGCAAGAGTCGGCCGGGCCAAAGCATCCGCAGCGAGTGGCTGTTGTTTCCCATGGTCGAAGTCATGGCGGAAGTGGCGGATGATCCGTTGTGGGCCGATTATCTTACAGAATTGTTGGAAACAATCCCCAAGACCAAGAACCTGATTCATCTCGCCCAATACCTGCCGTCGTTCGGCAGGCCGTCACTGCAACCCCGTCTGGCGCCGCTCCTCCGCGCCGTGGCGGCCGCCATGCCCGCGCAAGATTACAACTTGGAAATGATTGCCAAGGATATCGCAGCGGGGGCTTGGTTGTCAGACGACTCCGCCACGTTCCATTTTCTCGCCGAACAATTGCACCGGTTGCCGGATAAGAGAATCACGCCGGGGATCAGGAACCTGCTGGCGGACATCCGCTTGCTCGACGGGGATCCCGAGACCGCATTGCCAGTCATCTGGGCCCGTCCCGCCGAGGATGGGAAATGGGCCATCCTGTGGTCGCTGGCGGGAGTGAAAGCCGATTTGGGTTCCGGGGGAGGGTGTCTGGGCATCGATCCCAAGGCGCTGGACGGGGTTTTTGATCTAACCATTCTGGCGGCGCCGGACAGCACCCGCTTCAAACAGATCCAGACCATCACCCAGGCCAAAGCCAGCGGGACGATTGTCCTAACCTTGCCGGAGGGCACCACCACCCTCAGCCTAACAGCCACTCAGCCGGCCACCAAGGCGGTTCTGCAGACCTCCCCGCTCGCATTGAATCTGGCCAAACTTCCGGCGTTCGAACTCACCCCGCGCCCGGAGTCGCGGGTCGGCAATCCGGAAATCAGAAAACTCCCGTCGCCCTTTGGCAGCGCCGAACCGGTGATCGGGCTGGGCCTCAGCCCCGGCCGCGTGATTGAGCTTGCCGCCTTGCCGTGGCAACCCGGGGAATCGCTGGATCTCGGTGCGTGGGTTCTATCAAACGGCAGGGCGCAACTCCAGGTGCAAGCGCTGGATCAAGACGGCAAAGTCGTCGGGTCACAAGTCTTTGCGGGTGTTGGCGGTCGTGGTTCGCTGCCCCATTGGTGGTGCGCCCACCTCAAGCTTGATTCGCGGTATGCCGCGGTGGCAGAGAAACTCGTCCTGGTCGCCGCGTGTGACGCCAAGGATTCTTTCCGCGAC
>CAIVSK010000154.1 GCA_903908495.1 Akkermansiaceae bacterium | reverse complement strand
GGTAGATCGCGTGGCTTATGACTGCCGGGCCAAAGGGTCAGAATCCCAAACCTGTGCGTACCTCCGAGCCAACGCTACCCCCGTGTCCCTGCCGCCGCCGGCAGACTCCGCTTGGGTCCGATAAGGAATCTCCCGGCAGTTTATTGAAAACTGTTCACAGGAAGTGTTCACAGTACAATTCAGGCAGCCTCTAATGATCAGAAACATCCTACTCCCATAAGCGCTGTACGAATATTATGTTAGACGGATGCAGTGATAGATCACCGGCTTCTCAGAAGAATCCTTCCACGGTGCCAGCCAGCGTGCGCGTCTCATGAGCGTGATGCTATTGGAGTTGAATCGTGGATTGGAGGCTGCTGTGAAACCTCAAACCCATCCCGACAGCAGCGGGCTGGCGGCACGATGTTGCACATAATAGCATCTGAGTGGAGACGCCGCAAGCAAATTTAATAATTTGTCTGACACCATGTAGGGCTGGTTGGAGTGACGGGTCGTTAGCCGTTGCGCATTTTTCGGTTGTGCCTGACGCATTTGTAGTATTCAATCCCGTTTTCAACTCTGGCTGAGGGAACTGCGCCCGGGCGTGGACGGCAACGGTTTTTCGTGGCAGATACTAGCAGATTTCAGCAAAAATATGGAGAGTACCCCAAAATCTCTGAGGCTGCATATCGGGATTTTCGGTCGGCGCAACGTCGGCAAGTCATCCCTGCTCAACGCGCTGACCCGGCAGGATGTCTCGATTGTCAGCGCGATTGCCGGGACGACGACCGACCCGGTGGAGAAGGCCATGGAGCTGCTGCCGATCGGGCCGGTGTTGTTCATAGACACGGCCGGTGTGGACGACGTGGGCGAGCTTGGCGAGCTGAGAAGCGAGCGCACGCGACGGGTGTTCGACCGTACCGATCTTGCCATTTTGGTCTGTGGGAGCGACGGTTGGAACGAGTTTGAGGCCGCCCTGTTGGGGGAGTTCGAGACCCGCCGGACGGCTGTCATCGTGGTTTTCAACAAAGCAGACCTGTGGGAGCCTGATGCCGCGACGCTGGCGTGGCTCGCGGCGGCGAACGTGGGCACAGTGCGCAGTGTGGCTACCCGGCGCGAAGGCATTCTCGAACTGCGCGAGGCGATCATCCGCAGCGCCCCCGAGGCGTTCGTCGGCAATCCGACCCTCGTGGGGGATCTGCTGCCTGCCGGGGAAGTCGCGGTGCTCGTCGTCCCCATTGATTTGGAAGCACCCAAGGGCAGGCTCATCCTGGCGCAGGTGCAAACCATCCGCGACATCCTCGATAGCGACGCATGGTGCGTGGTGGTCAAGGAGCATGAACTGGCCGAGGCGCTCAGCCGCCTGAACCGCAAGCCGAAAATGGTCATCACCGACTCGCAGGCGTTCCTGCGGGTAGTGGGCGACACGCCCGGGGATATCTGGCTGACCTCGTTTTCCATCCTGTTTGCCCGGGTCAAGGGCGACCTTGCGGAGATGGTGCGCGGTGCCACCCATATTGACGACCTCCGGCACGGCGACCGGGTGCTGGTCTGTGAGGCGTGCACCCATCACCCGATAGGGGACGATATCGGACGGGTGAAAATCCCGGGTTGGCTGATGCAATACGTCGGTGGCGAGCTGCGATTCGACCACTACTCGGGGCATGACTTTCCTTCCAACATTGCCGATTACAAGCTGGTGATTCACTGTGGGGCTTGCGTTCACAACCGGCGTGAAATGCTCTCGCGCATCGCGGTCTGCCTGCATGTGGGTGTGCCCATCACCAATTACGGCCTGAGCATCGCCTACACTCTGGGCATCTTCGAGCGCGCGCTGCAGCCGTTCCCGTCGGCCCTCGACGCGTACCAAGAGGAATTGAAAAAGCGAGGACGCCAATGAGTCCGCCGCTACTCGGCGACGATGCGCACGCTGAGCGTGAGGTCGGCGGCCGCCGGCGCTTCGATGGAGAGGATTTGTCTGTTCCGGTTACTCTTCTCGGCTGGGTTGGGCGAGGTGGCGTCGGCGAGGTGCCACACGAGGGTGGGGCTGGCGCAGGTGAGGATGAGCCGGTGGCCGTCCTTTTCCAAGGTGGCGAGCGGGCCGGCAACGCTCACTTTGGCGTCGGTGATGGCTTGCCAGCGCACGGGGCCTGTCGGTGCGAGCACGTGGTCGGTTAGATTGAGTTGTGGCGGTTTGGCGTTGAACTCGACCTTGCGGGTGGCTTGCGTGCACTGGCCCTGGTAGGCATTTGTTAGATTGATCGTGGTACTGGCTGTGGTGCCACGCGTTTCGATTGGGGTGAGCGGGCAGGGTTTGGCCTTGGGGGTTTGGAGCTTGCCGCCGATGATGAGGGTGTTGTGGGAGAGGTTTTGCAGGCGGAAATACGAGAAGCGCTGGTTGCCGAAGTAGCCGGGCAGGTTGTAATCGTCGGAGCCGAGGTCGTGGAACCAGCGGGAGCCGGCCCAATCGAGGACAAACGAGCCGCAGTCCATGTGACCATGGGAGGCGGCGGGTGTGCCGCCCTTGATGCCGAGCCAGAGGGCGTTGTTGCTCCAATCGCTGCGGAAGAAGGCGAGGGATTGCTCGCCTTGGAAGCTGGCATGCAGCGCGGGATCCGGGGCGGGGGAGGCGGCCGGCAACCACAGCAGGGTCAGCGGCAGGAAGCGATCGCCCGGCGGGTGTTTCTCGCTGGGCGCAAAGCGGCGGGTCAGCAGGGCGCGCACGGCGGTGATGGCCAGCGGATCGTGGGTGCGGGTGGCGAGCCACGTTTGGGCCGGCGAGCATTCGGCCTGGCCGGGGCCGGCGTCGGCATAATTGAAGGGCATGCCGCTGGATCCGGTGGCGTGCAACAGGAAATTGCCGGTCATTTTCCAGATCGGGTCGAGCTTGAGCGGTTCGTCGCGCTCCATGAGCGCCATCGCCAGCACATGATAGGTCGTGCCATAGTGCCAGTAGGCGGGGCCTTCGGGATAGGCGCCCTCGGGCTTGTAGAAGCGTTCGCAGGTTTGGGTGAGGTGGCGGCAGTGGGCAATCATTGATTTTGATAGAACGGGATCCACCTCGCTCACCGCATCGGCCGCGAGCATCATGCCGCCGCTGCAGACCTGCGACCAATTGTTAGTTGCGCCCTTCCACCAGCCATCCTTGCGGTTGGCGACGGCGGACAGGCCATCGGCGATGAGGGCCTTTTCATAGCGTTGGCGTTGCTCGGAGCTGAGTTTGGGATAGAGCCAGTCGTAGCCAATGGCCACTGCGGTGGCCATTTCCGCGACGTCGAGGAAATGGCTCGGGTGCCAGTCCTTGAACGCGCAGGCGGCATCCAGTTCGCCGACGCAGCGCTCGAAGTAGCGGGCGTCGCCGGTCATGCGCCAGGCGTAGGCGGTGAGCAGGACGCAGCGGATGGCGCGGCGGGATTCCGACAGCAGGCGCTTGCCGTCGGCCAGCTCGTAGCGCACGGCGCGATCGGTGAGGCAGGCGTCGGCCTGGCCGATGGCGGTGGCGTCGAGTTGTTTGGCCAAGGGGTCTGCGGCGATGCGCGCTTTGAGCGGGGCGACGGCGTCCGGCGGGAAAAACAAGCGGGGATGGGGGGGCTGGGTAGCCGATAGGAAACCCACGGACAGGGTGAAAACCAACAGGGTGCGCATGGGAATGGGATACGCTGCGGGCGGGGCGGGTGTTTCATTTCGTGCGCTGGGGAGATTCTTCGCAGGCGCGTTTGGCGGAGCGCAGCGGTCCCGGCTGTCTCGGCGCTTGCGCGGCGGCGGAACCACTGCTATGTCGATCGCGCCATGGCCATCATCAACGCGAATTTTCTCAAGCTCAAAGCCGGTTACTTGTTTCCCGAGATTGCCCGCCGGGTGCGCGCCTACGGCGACGCCAATCCTGCGCTGGCCGAGCGCATCATCCGCTGCGGCATTGGCGACGTGACCGAACCGCTGCCGGCGGCCGCCGTTGAGGCGATGCATGCCGGCGTGGCGGAAATGGCCTGCCGCGAGACGTTCAAGGGCTATGGCCCGGAGCAGGGCTACGAGTTTCTGCGCCAAGCGATCGTGGACAATCCGTTTGCCGGGCTGGGCATAAGCGCCGACGAGGTGTTCATCTCGGATGGATCCAAATGTGACACCGGCAACATTCTCGATATCTTCGGCAAGGGCAACCTCATCGCCATCACCGATCCGGTCTATCCGGTGTATGTGGACACCAACGTGATGGCTGGCAACACCGGCGAGGCGGATGCCAAGGGTGCCTATGGCGGCTTGGTCTACCTGCCCTGCAATGCCGCCAACGGCTTCGTGGCGGACGTGCCTAACGAGCATGTGGATATCATCTATCTGTGTTTTCCCAACAATCCGACCGGAGCCGTGGCGACGCGGGGCCAATTGGAGGCGTGGGTCGCCTATGCGCGGGCCAACGATGCGATCATTCTGTTCGATGCGGCTTACGAGGCGTATATTCAGGATCCGGCGATCCCGCGCTCGATCTTTGAAATTGAAGGAGCGCGCGAGTGTGCCATTGAGTTCCGCTCGTTCTCGAAAAACGGTGGATTCACTGGTGTGCGTTGCGCGTATGTGGTCATCCCGAAAACCGTTAGCGGCAGCGATGGCATGGGCGGCCGCGTGTCTTTGCATCAACTCTGGTCGCGCCGCCACAGCACCAAGTTCAATGGTGCGAGCTATCCGGTGCAGAAGGCTGCTGCCGCGGTTTTCTCGGCTGAGGGCAAGGCCCAGGTGGCGGCCCTGATCAATCATTACATGGGCAATGCCAAGCTCCTGCGCGAGGCTTGCGCGGCGGTGGGGCTGCCGGTGTTTGGTGGGGTCAACGCGCCCTATGTGTGGGTCGGTTGCCCGGCCGGGCTCAGTTCCTGGGACATGTTCGACAAGATGTTATCTGAAGCGCAGGTGGTCATCACGCCCGGTTCCGGTTTTGGTTTTGGCGGCGAAGGATATTTTCGCATCTCCGCCTTCAACTCCCGTGCCAACGTCGAGGAAGTCTGCCGCCGAGTGCAGGCGCTGGTGGGGTGAGAAGACCCAAGATGCTGGAAGAGAGGAAGAACTGACCTCCAACGCCTGGTGCGCCGGCTTCATGGGCGTGGAAAAAGGGGTGGGCGTCCCGCCCAATACTGTCCACTTCGCTTGACGTTACTTCGGAAAGGTTGATATTTGCCTGCATGGCAAGGCATGCGAAAATCATCTCCCAAGGAAACACCGCCACCGAACATCTCAGCGTCGGGGTCCTGTCGCTGTGTTACCCCCTCCCGGCGGTCCGGGCTGTCCTCGAGGAATGCGGCAAGACGGACAAGCGGGTGCGAGATCTGCCGGCTGCCCTGGTGGTCTATTATGTGATCGGTCTGAGCTTATTCCCCGGAGTGGTGAAACGACAGGCTGGAAGCCCGTCGTCCATGACAGGCA
The DNA here is from genome assembly GCA_903908495.1 of Akkermansiaceae bacterium. Classification (GTDB taxonomy): domain Bacteria; phylum Verrucomicrobiota; class Verrucomicrobiia; order Verrucomicrobiales; family Akkermansiaceae; genus Luteolibacter. Next base: position 49,490 of record CAIVSK010000154.1, on the reverse strand, counting down.
GGATGCCTATCCTCCCGCTAAGTCAGCAGTATTGGGCAGGCTGCCTGCGGTCGGTGGCTACGTCGGCCTTGACCCGCGGCGGGCGCGTCGCTACAAGGCGGGCATGTTTGAACCCACCGACCGATTGGCGGAAACCGCGCTGCGAGCGCTAGCGGCGACGCCCGAGCAGCGCCAGTCCGGCCTGAAAATGCTGGAAGACATGGTGCAGGTGTCGCACCCGGGCCGCGCCGGGATGATAGCGCGCTGGGATGCTGTGGATGCCCGCCGGGGGCGTCCGCAGTGGCGTCGGGGATTGCTGGTGGCGCTGGTGTTGATGTCGGCATGGGTGTTGGTGGGGGCGGTGCATGAGGTGTGGCGGTACGAGCGGGCGCTGTGGTCGTTTGGATTTCAGAAATCCTGGGCATTCGGGACGCTGGCGGAATCGCGCGAGGTGATCGCCGGCGGCTTGAATGAGGGCGAGCGGTTCTTGTTGTTTGGAGATTTGTCACAACCATTGAAGTCCGGGCAAATGCAGGCGTTGTGCGTCAGCGCGCCCGCCGATGCAGCCAATTATGCGGCGTATGCGTTTGCGTGGCGCGGCGAAAACCAGGGGTCATTGCCGGAGGATTTTTTGGCAACCGCCCAGCGCTTGGATCCGGACAATGCCTGGTTCACCTATCACGCGGCGGGCACCCTGGCCCGGGATGCGGTGCAACGGGAACGTCAGACCAGTGCCGCCAGAAAGGCGGGCGAGGCACCCGCGTGGAAAATCCTGGATGAGGCGAAGCTGCAAGAGGCGTTGGCCCTGCTGCGGCAGGCCGCCAGCCAAAAGGCGTTTGTGAACCGGCAAAAGGAATTCATCGCCGCGCGGGTGCCCTTGCTGCGGCAGCCTGATCAGATTTCGCGGGTGATGTCGGCAGTCTTTCTGCAGGACTATTTCGGCATGAATTTGGACTTGCGCACCCTGTCCGACGCCATAGCGGCGCAGGCCTGGCGCTTGGGTGAAGCGGGTGACGCTGATGGCTTCAGGCAATTGCTGGGGGATGCCGACGCCTTCATGGCGACGTTCGTGAGGATTCCGGATCCCACAGCGATCGAGATGCTGCTGCGCAATTTCAGCGCGGCCACGCAGTTGCGGAATTTGGCGGCGGCGGCGCGGAAATTGCAGCTGGAAGAAGCCGCGGGCCGGCTTGAGAGAGTTAATGGCAGTCTAACCAAATGGTTGGATGACCGCAAGAACTTGCAGCGGGATGATGCGGTGGCATTGCGGAGCAGTGTGTGGGCCGGTTCGGTCTGTCGGTTGCAAAACCAAGTGAAGTCGCCGCCGCTGCTGCCCGATGCCGACTTGAAACCGGGCCGGATGGCGGAGCATTTGTTGCTGGCGCGGGTTGGGTCGCTCGCTGTGTGCTTGCTGCTGGGGGTGGGGCTGCTGGCCGTCGCGCTGTTTCGCTTTTGTTTGCCGCGGGTGGCGCTGCGCTTGGCGCAACGGATCAACCAGTTGCTGTTGCCGGTGGACTGGGCATGGATGTTAGGTGCGGGCGTGCTGCTGCCGTTCGGGTACGTCACGGCGCTGCTGCGCTGGACCCCGCTGGGCGGCCAGGACTGGGGCCTCAAAGGGCTGGGCTGGATGGTGCCGACGGCGGATTTTCTGGCACTGGCATTGCTGCTGCTGGCGGTGCCCGTTCTCATCGCGCGGTGGCGGCTCCAGCGGCGGGCGGCGGCGCTGACGATTTGGCGTGACCCTTCGCGCCTGGGCTGGCTGGCAGTGGCGGCGGCGGCTGCGGTGGTGCCACTGCTCGGGCTCACGGCGCTGCCGCTGACCCAGCTGAACATCTATCTGGGGTTGAAGTTGGCCTTGCTGGCACCGTTGGTGCTGGTGATTCTAATCAGCCTGGCGCGGGCCTTGGCGGCGACTTTCAGCCGCCAGTTTTCCCGCGCCGTGGTGGCGCTGACGCTGATTCCGAGTTATGCCTGCGGTATGTTGTTGCTGATGGCCTCAATGCCCGTCTATCAGGCTGCGCAGGCCGGCTGGGAGCGCTGCGACGAGATGACCCAACTCACCGCGAACGGCTTCACCCGCTACGAATGCGAGGTGGCCAACCAGATGATGAAGGAACTGCGGGAGCAGCTGGAATTGGCCGCCGCCCCCCGGTGAGGCGGGATGCGCCGCGATTTTGGCATGGTCAGATCGATGCCGGTGGTGTTTCATCATGGCCATGCCTGTCATCGACTCCTTGTTAGCCAACCGCACCCTCCGCAAGGCGATCTGGAAACTCTGGTATCCGCTGCTCACCCGCCGGCTGCAGGCCGACGGGGTGGTTTTTTTGAACTACGCCTACGAGACCGAGCCGCCGATGGAGATTGCCTTGGCGCCGGCGGACGAGGCGGACCGCGCCTGCATCCAACTCTATCATCACGTCGGCACCCTGGCGGAGCTGCGCGGCAAAGCAGTTCTGGAGGTCAGTTGCGGCCATGGCGGCGGTGCCTCCTATCTCACGCGCACCTTTGCGCCGGCCTCCTACATCGGGCTCGACCTCAATGCCGCGGGCATCGCGTTCTGCCGCCAGCGCCATCAGATTGAGCGGCTGGAGTTCGTGCAAGGCGACGCTGAGAAGCTGCCGTTTGCCGACGGCGCGTTCGAGGTGCTCGTCAATGTGGAGGCCTCGCATTGCTATCCGCAGTTGCCGCGGTTTCTGGCGGAAGCGGCGCGGGTGCTCAAGCCCGGCGGGCATTTCCTGTACGCGGATTTCCGATTTAGCCAGGGGATTGCGGCCTGGGAGCAAGCGCTGGCCGGGTGCCCGCTGCAATTGCTGGGCACCACCGACATCAGCGCCGGAGTGCTGCGCGGGATGGATTGCAATTCCGCCCGATCCATCGCCCTGTTGGAGCGGAAGCTGCCCAAATTCCTCCACGGGCTCGGTCGCGATTTCGCCGGGGTGCATGGGTCACGGGTCTACACCGCGCTGCTCGAGCATGGCTTGTCCTACCGCTCGTATCATTTCATCAAGCCTTGCAGTGAACCGCTCAAGCAGTGCGTTTCACTCGACCAGGGCAAACCCATCTCCGCCTCCAGCCATCGTCACAGCGCGCCGTAGCGGCGGTGGCGGCGCTGGTATTCTTCCACCGCCTCAAACAGGTCGCCCTGGCGGAAGTCCGGCCAATTTTTTTTGACGATGACAATTTCGGAATAACTGATTTGCCAGAGGAGGAAATTGGAGATGCGCATTTCACCGGAGGTGCGGATGAGCAGGTCGGGATCGGGGATGCCGGTGGTCTGCAGGCGTGAGGAAAACAGGTCGGCATCGATGGCGTCGGGCAGCACGCGGCCGGCGGCGGCATCGGCAGCCAGCGAGCGGGCGGCGGCGACGATTTCCTCGCGGGAGCCGTAGGAAAGGGCCAGCACCATGGTCAGGGCGGTGTGTCCGGCGGTGCGCGCAATGATTGAATCCAACAGCGTGCGGGTCTTGGCTGGCAGTCGATCGAGTTGGCCGATGGCCTGCAGGCGGACGTTTTGGGTGTCGAGGTCCTTGGCCTTTTCGCGCAGAAAGCGCTCAAGCAGAGTCATCAGGGCCAGCACTTCGGCGGCCGGGCGGCTCCAATTTTCCGACGAAAAAGCGAACAGGGTGAGGTACTCGACGCCGAGTTCCTTGCACGCCTCCATGATTTCGCGGACCGACTCGGCACCGGCGCGGTGGCCTTCACGGCGCGGTAACCCGCGTTCCTTGGCCCAGCGCCCGTTGCCATCCATAATGACGGCGATGTGGCGCGGAATGGTCGGGAAATCGGTCACGGTGCTGGGTTTCTTGATGGCTTGGGGCAGGCAAATGGCGTTCACTCCAGTGGCTCGGGTTGGGGCTGCGGGGAGTGTGCGCCTGGATGGGTGAAGAATGAATGCGGCCGGGGTGAAAAAGCGATGAGAAACGCAGGTTGTTTAGACCGCGAGGGTTTGCGCGCGGTCCGGGCCGACGCCGACGAAGGCGATGGGCGCACCGCAGAGCTCGGCGAGACGGGCCAGATACGCTTGCGCCTCGGCCGGCAGGTCCGCATAGCGGGTGCAGCCGGTGGTGTCGCTTTTCCATCCGGGCAGCGACTCGTACACCGGCACGGCCTGGTCCCAGGCGTCGCGCTCGGCGGGCGGCAGCGTGTGGAGGACGCCGCCAATCTGATAGCCGGTGCAAATTTGCAGGGTTTCGTAGGCGTCGAGGCCATCGACGTTGGTCACCGCGAGGCCGGTGACGCCATTGACCATGCAGGCGAAGCGCAGCAGCACGGTATCGAGCCAACCACAGCCGCGCGGGCGGCCGGTGGTGGCACCGAATTCGCGGCCCAGCCCGTGGAGGTAGTCGGAAAGGCCCTCATCGACGGTGGGGAAGGGGCCGGAGCCGACCCGGGTGGTGTAGGCTTTGCAGACGCCGATGACGCGTTGGATGGCCATTGGCGGCAGGCCGGAGCCGGTGCAGGCTCCGCCGGCGGTTGTGTTGGAGGAGGTGACAAACGGATAGGTGCCGAAATCCACATCCAGCAGGGTGCCCTGGGCACCTTCAAACAGCAGGGTTTGCTTGGCCTTCCAAGCCGCGTGCAGGACTGCAATGGTGTTGGTCACATGCGGGCGGAGCCGCTCGAAGGCGGTGAACACCTCAGCGCATACCGCGTCGGCTTCAAACGTCGGGAGCTCGTAGCGGGCGAGAATTTCATTCGCCTCGGCGACCCGGCGGGTGATCCGCTCGGTGACAAACGCCGAATCGTGAAAATCCGCGACCCGCAGGCCGCAGCGGTTGATTTTGTCGGCGTAGGCGGGACCGATGCCACGTTTGGTGGTGCCGATTTTGTGCTCACCGAGGCCGATTTCGCGGGCGGCATCGAGTTCCTTGTGGATGGGCAGAACGATGTGGGCGCGGTCGGAAATAAGCAACTTCGCCGGGGTGACTGCGACGCCCTGCGACTCGATGCGCTGGATTTCCGCGACCAAGCCTACCGGGTCGATGACCACGCCGTTGCCGATCACGTTGACCTTGTCATCCCACAAAATGCCCGAAGGCAGCAGGTGGAGGATGTACTTGGTGCCGTTGGTGATGACGGTGTGGCCGGCGTTGTTGCCGCCCTGGCTGCGGATGACGACGTCCGCCGAGCTTGTTAGATAATCGACGATTTTGCCCTTGCCTTCGTCTCCCCACTGGAGACCTGCGATGATGGTGTTCATGATGCGAGATTCGAAATTCGAAATTTTAAGTGTTTAATTCTAAGCGTGGAGGAAGACGCATGACAAAGAACAGAGAGATGTGGCGCAATGCCTCATCTCTTGCGTCTTGGGTCTTGTTGTCTTGAGTCTCATGCCTGCTTCGGGCCTAAAGCTTACTGTTGTCGATCAGCTCCGCGAATTCTTGGAAAAAGTACGCGGCGTCGTGCGGGCCGGGGGCGGCCTCGGGGTGGTATTGGACGCTGAAGACGGGCAGCTCGCGGTGGCGCATGCCCTCGACGGTGCCGTCATTGAGGTTGATGTGAGTGACCTCGATTTCCGGCGGGAGGGAGGCCGGATCGACGGCGAAGCCGTGGTTTTGGGCGGTGATGGCGACCTTGCCGCTGCGGAGGTCCTTGACCGGTTGGTTGCCGCCGCGATGGCCGAACTTGAGTTTGAAGGTGCTGCCGCCGAACGCGTGGGCGAGGATTTGGTTGCCCAGGCAGATGCCGAAAATGGGCAATTTGCCAAGCAATTGGCGGATTTCCTCGTGGATGTAGCCGAGCGCGGCAGGATCGCCGGGGCCGTTGGAGAGAAACACGCCATCGGGATCTTTCGCCAGCACCTCGGCGGCGCTGCAGCGGGAATTGACCACCTCCACCGCGAAGCCGGCTTGGCGGAGACGGCGCAGGATGTTGAATTTCAGGCCGAAATCGTAGGCGACGATGCGGTGGCGCAGCGGTGGCAACTCGCCGTAGTAGGTGGTTTCCCCGGTGGACGAATTCGGCAGGCGCCAGCGCCGGCTCTCGTCCTCCCAGTGGTAACCCAGCGGAGTGGAAACCTCCCGCACGTAGTCCATCCCTGCCATCGCGGGCGAGGCCTGGGCCGCGGCGATGGCCGCCTCGCGATCGAGTTCGGTCGTCACGCAGGCACGCATTGCCCCGCGCGAGCGGAGGTGCTTGGTCAGCGCCCGGGTGTCGATGCCCTCGATGCCCAAAATACCGTGCGCGGCGAGGTAATCGGCGAGCGACTGGGTCGAGCGCCAGTTGGACGGCACCTGGCACAATTCGCCGATGACAAAGGCGCGGATGTGCGGCCCGGCGGATTCGGCGTCCTCGGGATTGATCCCGTAGTTGCCGATCTGGGGGTAGGTCATGGCCACGATTTGGCCGCGATAGGAGGGGTCGGTGATGACCTCCTGGTATCCGGTCATGGAGGTGTTGAAGCAGATTTCCCCGGTGGTGGTTCCACTGGCTCCAAAGGCTGTTCCTGTGAAACAACGTCCATCTTCAAGGGCTAATAGGGCAGGTGTCGGCACGGCGGCGGCAGCCTAGGCTCCGCGTCCCAACCTGGCAAGCCAATGCTTGCCCATCCCGAAATTTCTCCGTCCCGGCCGTCCCGCGGGCGTCCCTGCCCGAGACGGTTCGCTTCGGCGATGCAGGAACGAGAGGGGAAAAGGCGGCGGACAGGATGCCCGCGCCACAGGTGGCCCGGGCATCCTGCCAGGAGCCCCATTTCAAAATGCCCAAAGTGCTGAGCAAACAGGATGGCTCGCCGCCGCCCGCGCCCCGTTTGCAGGCCCGCTTCCTGCTGCTGGCCGGTGTTCTGCTGCGGTTGCCGCCGCCCGCCTTCCTACGCCGGCCGCGCCTTGCAACGCCGCGGGCATCCGCGTGGCTGCCGCGTCCCGCGGCAGGCCGTGCTTGCTGCGTCTCGCAGCAAGTCATCCGTGTGGCTTCGCCAAGGCGGCGAAGTCGAAAGCGGCCCGGACCTCAGCTGGCACCCGCATCTTGCCCGCCGCCGATCCCCGCCTGGTTCATCTCGTTTTCTTCAAGCTTAGAACTGCTGGAAACAAACCGGATCTGGAAAAAATCACCATGCCTTCACGATTTCTCTTGCGCCTCACGGCATATATCAGCTACACACGCAAAATGGATAACGGGTCTATCAATTATGCCGTTCTGGACCTCGTCGGCAAGGGAGACGCCGCCCAAACATCAGCCAAGAACCAGCCATTCCAACATTATGCCAGCAAATACATCAGTTAAATATGCGGCCGCGAAAGCAGCCGGCCCCCCCGCAACAAAATCACCAAATTCTAGCAAAGACATGTTCACCCCCGATCTATCCGGTCTCCAAGCCTGCATTGATGACGTGAAGGTTGCTTCACTGGACACCGATTCCGGCCCGCCCGAGCCCACGGGTTTCCCGTCCTTGATGCAGCGTTTGGCAACGTCCCGGAATTTGCTTCCCAAGCTGTTCCAAGCCTCCACCGCAGACCCCTTCATCAGTTCGCTGAATGGAATCGGGGAAGCCGGCTACGTACAGACCCTCGCTGCCGATCCCACGCGGGAGGGAACCGCGGGACTTCTGTTGGATATCGCGCAGGCGATTCTCCAGAAAGGCGAGGGCTACTCGCCGGATGCCACCAATGCCTTCCTCGAGGTGGTGGCGGACTTGTATGATGGCTTTCTCAGCGCGGAGGATCGCTCGGGAATCAAGATGCCGGAGCGAGTCATCGTCCCCCCCATGGTAAAGTGGGGCAACCCGGACTTCGGTCCCTACACCTGGCCCTTCGATGCTACCAACAATTTTGGCGTTAGAAATGCCGTCGTCAGCATGCCGCCATCCAACGCCCGCGCCGGTCTGATGGCCTGGTCCGCGTTGGGACACGAAACCTGCGGCCACGACGTGCTTCACGCCAACGCCGGGCTGCAAGGCGAGATCGCCAAGCTGGTTAGGGCCGCGCTCGCCAAGGAATCCACCCTCAATGACAAAATCACCCGCTTGTCCAGCTACTGGGCGACGCGGATCGACGAAACCTCGTCCGATGTGATGGGCATCCTCAACATGGGGCCCGCCGCCGCCATCGGTCTGGTCGCCTATTTCCGCGGCTTGAGCGCCGGCGCGGGTGGCCCGGCCAAATTGCGCCGTGATGGCCCGGCCGACGACCCCCACCCGGCGGACAGCCTGCGCGGTTATCTGGCGGCAGCCACCCTCCGTCTGCTCGGTTTCAGTGACCGGGAAGGATGGGCCAAGGAAATTGATGCTCAGACCGATCGGGACGTCGGTGCGGGTAACAGCATCCTTGTCGCCGGCAAGAAGATCACCCAGGAACAAGCCAAAACCTCCGCCCGTGTCGTGGCCGAAACCATCGCCGCTGCCCCTACCGAGATCCTGAACCATCACTCGCTGTTGGATATTCAGGACTGGCGGGATAGCGACGAGCAAATCGTCGCGGACCTGTGCAGCGCGCTGCTATCCGGCAACAACCCGTCGGCCGCCTTCCAGCCGGGCGTTTATGCCACCCATGTCGTCGCCGCTGCCACCACCGCCGCCCTCGCCGGTGCCGCTGCCCCGCCCCTGCTCTTCCGCCGCATGATCCAAATCCTCAAGGCGCTCAGCTCTCGCAACCCCACCTGGGGACCTCTCGCCATCGTTCACCGCGGCGGCGTTGTTAGGGATTTTGTATTCATCTCTAGCCGCCATTCAGAAGTTGGGTCCCTTTGTGGACCTCCCGGACCATGATGCCCAATCCACCCGTCATCGTGGCACCCGGCTAGTACCAAAGCAATTCTCTAACTGTCTCTGAAGTCACTCCACCGCTCTCCTACCAGCCAAGCCATGAAGTCTATCACCACTTTGTTCCTCGTCGCATTATCCATGCTTGCCGGTGGACAGGAACCGGACCTGTTCCCCGACACCCGCCTGAACAAGCCGAACTCATTCAATGACGGTGTCGTTCTCGCCTATGTGAAGGGCGTCAGGCCGGTGGACGCCCATCCGGTGAGCATGGCCCTCGACGACACGATCATCGTGCGGGTGCGCAATCTGGACGGCTGGCTGATCCGCCGGCTCCAAAATCGCCAGATCACTGGCGAACCTGTGATGTCCGCAAAGCAGCGCGATAATTTCCTCGAGCTGATGGAATTGAAGGGGAAATACACCGTGCAGGAATTCCTCAGACACTACGAGGACGCGGCAATGCACAGGGCTTCTGCGGCTTCTGCACTCGCCGCTGCAACGCCTGCTGCAACTCCCGCAACTCCCGCAACTCCTCAGGCATTGAAGGTCTCGGACGAGTGGCCGGTGCTCACGGACAAGAAGGTGGCCGGTCTTCGCGACGGCCACAATGCCTACCGGGCACTCCTCGAGTACACGAAGCAACGCCTCTACCTGATTTTCAACAGCAGCCACCTGCATGGCATCGCGTCCGACAACCCGGATGCTGGCGAGGTGAGCCAACACGCCGCGGCAAACCCCGACGACACCCTGCATGAATTCGCCTTCCGGCTCCGCCGCCTCGACAAGGACCGCGAGGAGTGGGGCAAACTCTACAACAGCACGCACTCCACGCTCGATATCCGCGTGAACCTCGGCGTTGATCTCGCCGGCCAGCTTTTCACTCTGGACAGCGCCGTGCAGCCTCTCGCCGACAACAAGGTCCAGCGCGTGACCCTCCGGCTGTTCAGCTTCGCCTGGCTGTATTCCGTCCTCGGTGGAATGTTCGTCCTCCTCGTTCTGTTCATGCAAATGGGATCGAGCACCGATCTGCTACGGGACCGCGACCTCAACGTGCGCGCCGACGGTCGTGCGCAATTCTCCCTGGCTCGGATCCAGCTCGCATTCTGGCTCTACCTCGTCGTAGGTGCCTTTCTCATCATCTGGCTGGTCACCGATCGGCTCGATACGCTCAATACGAGCATCCTCGCCTTGTTAGGTATCTCTTCCGCCACGCTCCTCGCCTCGAAGCTTGCCAACACCTTTACCCTCACCGACGGACAGGTGCCCGCCGATCCGCTGCGCGCCGCACGTGCCGGGAAATCCTACGAGTCCCTGAAAAACAGTCTGGGAAAACGCCGCACGGAATTGGAGGCGGAAGCCTTGCGGATTGCCCGCAACCCGGACCGCATTGATGCAGCTGCCTACGAGGATGCCACGCGCAAACTCGAATACCGCATCGAGCAGACGGAGTCCGATCTCGCCTATCTGAAATACTCCGCCGGCACCCGGTTCTTCGTGGACCTGCTGTCGGAAAATGGCCGGCTCTCGCTGCATCGGATGCAGATTGTGGTCTGGACCGTCGTGCTCGGCGTCGTCTTCGTCGCCCGCGTCCGCCACGAACTCGTCATGCCGGAATTCAGTGATACGCTGCTCGGGCTCATGGGGCTTAGTTCCGTCACCTACGTCGCCCTGAAGGTCCCCGAACTCAAGAAGACCGAAGCCCAGGCCAAGGCTAACAAAGCTACCCCGCCGGCGTAAGGCATGTGTGGAGTTCGGCTCTTCCGGTGTCCCTGCCATTTTTCAGCGAGCAAAGTTCATTCCAAATCTCAACCACCCTATCGTCATGTGCATGAATCTCAGCCGTATCAGCCGCACCTTTCCCTACAACTGGGCGGGCGATCAGATTGTTTCCCCCTTGGTGAGTGCCGCGCGGCGGGTGCCGGGTTCCAAGAGCACGTCACTGAGCATTGACGTGCGGGAGTTCCTGGCCATCGACCACAGCGCCGAGGTGGGTGGGTTTTTCTTCAAGCGGATCGTCGAGGTCCTGCCGTGCGAAGAACGGGAACGGTTCTTTATTGCGACACCAGGTTGCTTTGACTATCGGATGCACCGGGTGATCGATGCGTTTGGCAAGTTCCGCTATCTGCCCGTGAAAGGGCGCGGCCGCGAGGAATGGTTGCTGCCCGCGGAGACGCTGGCCAATGGCGGCGGCGATTGCGAAGATCTGTCGTTCCTGCTGATGGCGCTGTTGGAAGAGTCCGGCATCAGCCGCAGTTGTCTGCGGCTGGTCTTCGGCCAGTTGGTCGAGACGAGCCCCGCGGGCCGGCGTCGCTGCCACGACCATGCCTGGGTGATGTATCAACTGGAAGGCGGCTCATGGATGGTGCTTGATCCGGTGGAGCGGGTGGACCAGCACCAGCGTGCCCCGAAATCCCCGGCCAGGCGGAGGCCGGGAGCGGCTGTGGCGCGTAGTACCTATGAGTATCAGCCGTTCTTCGTGTTCAACCGCGATCACTTGTGGAACGTGCATGGCCCCAACGCGGACAAGACGCAGCAGGATCTGCGCGGCTACATCCCTAACCGAAGTTTCTGGGAGAACTACGACCCCGCCTTCGCGATGAGTGTTCACGACGGCATTTTCGACACCCAGATGAGCGAACTTTCCTGGTTTGATATGTTCACCGTCAAAACCGCCAGCCTCGGACTGGATGCCAACGTGTTGTGCTACGACCCGCGCGACCATTGCGACTTCGCCTACATCGACGATGCCTGGCAGTTAATTAACGCGCGCCTCGCCACGGGCGACGTCGGCGACTTGGGCCGCGCATGCCATGCAGTGGCCGACTTTTACGCGCATTCCTTGTATGCCCATGTGGTGCCCGCGAAGGGTGGCGATCTGCCGCTCTTCGATCCGGCAAATCCCGTCAATCCCGGCTCGAAGCAGGATGCCGTGTTCGATCGCAGTAAATTCTCAATCAACAACGCCAAGCCCGCCCTCGACGAGCCGGCGACCCGCGCATTCTGGAAGGGCAAACTCATCAGCGGCCAGTGGTGGCGCGATTATTCAACCTATCCGGATGATATCCAAACCCCCAAGCTGCTCGGCCCGCGCCGCTGCCTCCCGGATCACGATCTGCTCGCAGTCGACGACCAAACAAGCACCGACAAGCCCGAACACCTCTATCCCACCCAACAAGCATTCAACGACCAGTTCAACTTGCGCAAGCACGCCGCCGAGCGCCACGTGCGCTCGATCTTCCTCGACTGGCGCGCCAAGCACGGATGAGCGCCAAAAACTAAGCGGCTGTCGGAGGCAGTAATATTCGCCACGAATCGCACGAATAACGCGAATGGTCTGCCTTGATAAGCCCCCCGACTCACTCTAACTAGGCGGCACGGCGTGAATGGCGCGTCTGAGGTGCCCCTGCCTCTGGCAGGGGCTCAAGGCATGGTGATCTGCACCCGGCCCATGCGTTTGGGATGCCCGGTGCCGGCGACGTCTTCGACCACCACGCGGTCCCACTGGGCGTTGATAGCGGTGACCACCGGGACCCCGCTCAGTAACTCCCAGGAACCGGGGCCGCTGGCCGCCATCGCGTCGCCGGCCTGTGGGATGTAGGTGATTCCGCCGCTGTGGAGACGCAGGTATTCGAAGCGGAGTCGGGGCTGGCCGCCGACTTGGATCACGCTGATGCGGGGCAGTCCATCCACGCCGCTTCCCGGCGTCACCTGGTGCAGATCGGACATGAGCGGCGGGAGGTTGAAGGCATACTCGGCGAGGTTGGCGATGCCGTCTTTATCAGGATCCGCAGCGGGACCGCTGACGAGCGGATCGGCGAGTTGGGCGGGTGTGAAGTTGGCGGCCTGCCACGCGGCGAAGGGGTCGCCAATCGGGGTCCATGCCACCTGGTCCACCCACCCGGCATCCGAACCCGCAGCGACGCTCCCGTCCTTCATGTAACGCCAGCGCAACGTATGAATCCCGCCGCTGAGGGTATAAGTCTTCTGCTGCCAGTCCACATTCCCGCTGATCCGTCCGCTCTGCAGCATTCCATCAAGGTAGAACTCGAGGTAGTCGTAGCCGGTTTCGGAGGACACTTTCCACCAGAAGCTCAGGCTTCCAGGGCCGGTGACGGTGGTTTCCAACCACGTCTCCTGGCTGTCACCGATGGCACCACTCTGGGCGGCATCCACGCCGTCGTGGGTGGTGGTGATCTGGCCGAGCCAAGGGACCTCGGCGGTGGTGGTGATGACCAGCGCCGGCGAATCCACGGCCAGCGGCAGCGGGACGGTGTTGACCGCGGTGATCGTGTAGTCGCCGAACATTCCCAGCGCTAACGGGTTGTCAGGTTCGGGTTGCAGGAGCGGGAAGAGCGCATTGGCGGTGAAATGTCCGTCGGCGGAGCCGCTGCCGAGGTAGTTGATCGTCCGGGAAATCCGCGTGGTTTCCGCCCGTTTTGCCCGGGTGCCGGCCAGCAGTTCGTCCATGCGGGCCAGGTTGTAGATGTTGCCGGTGCCGACGCCGATGATCTGCTGCACGGTCAGCCCCGGCACGGTGGATGCACCGGAGGTCGTCTGCACTAACAGTCCGCCGTTGGCCGTGTCGCCTAGCAGCTTGAAGTTGCTGTTGAAGCCGGCGTAGCTGCCGGCTGCAGCGAAGAGTTCCAGGGCGTCACCGCTGGTGTATTCGAACGCGTCCAGCTCCAGCGGATAGATTCCAGCAGTTAGGAAGATCTGGCCGAACTTGTCGGCGACAGTGTGTGTCGTGTCATCGGTGATGACCGTGACGTTGTTGACCTTCAGCCGCAGGCCATCGGCGGCGTTGCTGCCAAAGGTGTAAGTGCCGTCCGCTGGAATCGTCACGGTACCGGTGATCCTCATCGCGAAGTCGTCGCCATAACTGCCGGTCCGCTGCCAGCCGAGGAAGGCGTAGTTGGCCAGCGGTGTGTCGGTTAGATCCACCACCGTGCCACGATCGTATTTGGGCAGATCCGGCGCTTTCGCCGGCGAGCCGCCGGACGGCGTGATGGTGAGGAAATACCTGGCCGAGTTGACGTCGTTCGGATTGGTGCCGTCGGCGAACTCCACGGCATTGGTCACGCCGTCGCCGTCGGGATCGCTCGCGCCGTTGTAAGCGTATATGTTGCCGAAGTATTGGATCTCCCAGGCATCCGGCAGCCCGTCGTTATCCTCATCCTCGGTGGCGGCGTTCTTGCCGTTCATGGTCAGAGCCACGGTTTGCGCGGATCCTGAGGTATTCATCACCCGCAGGTAGTAGTACTGGCTCGGCAGCCACGGCCAGGTGGTCGCGGCCAGCGCCTGATTGAAGGCCACGTTGGCGCTCGCGCCACTGGTCCAATGCTGGCTGCCGGTAATGCCGGGCAGTGTGCCTTGTTCCAGCCGCAACTGCACGCTGGCGGGGTGGGTGGCGCTCCATTTCATCCGGGTTGCCTCCGGTGGCACGGGAATGCGATAGAGCAGTGAAGCTCCGGCGGACACGCTGGTGTTGATGGTGCCGGTGTAGTAGTCCAGATCCGGCAGCACGCCGATGCTGCCGCCGCTGGTGGCGGTGCTGAAGCTGAAGGTGGCATCATTCGCCGCCCGGAAGCCGACGTAGTAGGTATGCCCGGGCCGCAGCGGCGGTGTGTTGAAGGTATAGGTGCCTGCGGCATCCTGACCGGCAGTGCTATAGGGACCCTGGTTTTTGTTGTCGCTGCTCCAGGTGCGGAGGCCGTAATAGTAGGTGGAAGACGAGGTTTCCAATCCGTCGCTATTGTTGCCTGGCGGGAGGGTGTCACGCAGCCACATATTCACGTCCCCAACTTGCTGGCTGAAGGTGAGGCTCCAGATGTTGGGCGCGTCTTGAGGCACGGTGAAGCGGTAGTAGCGCCAGTCGCGCCCCACCAGGATTTGACTGGCGACGCTGCCGCCGTTGAGTGCGAGATCGGTGACTTGGCCGGTGGAGAGTTTGAGCCGATAGCGGGCGTTGCTGGCCCCGGAGGCCTTGACCCCTAGGTACCAGCGGCCGGCGCGGAGTTGCTTTTCATAGCGGCCATCCAGCGGGACCCAGTTGCCGTATTCGCTGGCCGTGCTGGTGAGCGATCGATCGACCAGCGAACTGCCGCCGGCACCGGCGGAATTGTGATCCGTCGTGGGCACGCCGGTTTCGCGAATATAGAGATTGGGGTTGCCATTGATTGCCTGGAGTTCGGTGCGGAGCAGTCCGGAATTTCCATCGGGTACGTCGATGGCGTAGAACTGCCAATCGTCCTGGCCGATGTCCACGCCGCGGTCGCCCGGCAGCGGGTTGCCGGCGCTATCGTTGCCGCTGTCGCCAAAGGTGGTGTTGTGGCCCAGCGGCATCGTCCAGACCGGACGCTCCAGCGTGATCGGCAGGCTGGTGATCGTGTAGTTGGTTAGGCCGGTGGCGGTGACTTCGACAAACCAGGTGTCGCCCGGGGTGAGGAAGGGTGGGACGACCAGAGCGGTGTTGCCAGAGATGGTGATGCCGGTGCCGGAGTTGCCCCAGGTCTTGTAAATGTTCAAGGTGGTGTCGCCTTGAAGATTCGCCACCTTGATGAGCCAACCGATCACAGGCTGGCCTTGAAGCGTTGCCGGCACCGCCACTTCAAAGAAGTCTTTCTGGGTGTCGAGTAGTTGGCGGCTGGCGGTGTTGGACAGGCCGTTGCCGTTGAGGCTGGCGGCATAATTGAGCGGGATGCGGGCCAGTTGGCGAATCACCAGATCCGCACTCGCGTCGGGGTAGTCGCTGCTGACCGCTTCGGCCCGCACCGTGAGGCTGTAGGTGCCGGCGGGCGGATTGGAGACTGTAATCAGATTGTCCTCATACAAGCGGCTCAAGCCGCCGGTGGGGACGGAATATTGGCCGCCGTCATAGCCGTAGTAGCTGTAGTTGGCAGAGGTGATGCCAGGCTGCGGGATGCGAGTGCCGCTGATCAGACTCATGACCGGATTGCCTACCCGGTTGTCCAAGCGCAGCTCCAAGCTCGCGGTGCCCGGCGGCACGCTGAACTGATAGGATTTCACCTGCGCTCCCACCAAGCTCACCGCTTGGGTGATTCCCGCCAGCGATGCGGCACCCAGATTTGTTGTTGAGAGCGTGCCGAGACTGGTGAGCATTCCGCTGCTGGTGCCGGTGCCGATGGTGCTGCTGTTGGGCGGGTTGACGCCCTCGCTGATCACCGCGATATAATATTCGCCCGCTACGATATAATCCGCGTCATTGCGCGGCAACACCAGATAGCGCTCCGGTCCCGGCTTCTGCATTTCGATCTCGCGATAGCCGGAAGTCCCGGAATTGTATTGCACGCCATCGCCGGCACTGGTGCCCGGGGCGCTGAAATCGGGGATGGTGTCCCGGCGCATCGCCATCATCATTTCGCCGGCGCTCGGTGCCAGCGTGAACTCCCAGCTCGGCGTGTTAGGTGGAATGATCACCTTGAAATAGGCCGCCTCACGCGGCGTGAGGTTGGTAATGGAGACGCTGCTGCCGGCAGGGAAGATCAAGTCCGCCACGGGGATGCTCTGAAGGGTGCCGATGCCCCGGCTTTCCACCGTGTAGGCCGCGGCGATGGTCGCGTGGCTGTTGTAAACTCCCACATGATAGGTGCCCGGTTCCAGCGGACGGCCCATCGCCATGACCAGCCGGTCGCCGACTTGCGGGTATGGCGGCGTATAGACTTCATAGGTGCGCCCGGTCCAGTCCAACCCGCCGGCCCAACTGTTGCCGCTGGGCCAGGTGGGGAAAACTTGGGGAGATCCCCAATTGCCACTCGGACTGTCCGGTAACACGTCCCGCCGCACTATCATGTTGGGCGTGCCGCCGGTGACGTTCTTCACCCGCAAGTCCCAGCCCAGCACTCCGGCCGGAACCGTCACCGTGAAGTAGCGCCAGGCCGTCGGGGATTGTCCGGTCACCGTGGCGGTGCCGCCATTAAAGCTCAGCGGCACCGGTGCGAGGGCCACAATCACCAGATCCGCACTCGCGGCGGGGTAGTCGCTGCTGAGCGCCTCGGCCCGCACCGTGAGACTGTAGGTACCTGAAGGCGGATTGGCGATGGTGATGAGATTGTCCTCATACAGGCGGCTTTCCGTGCCTGCCTTGGAAGAGTACTGGCCGCCGTCATAGCCATAGTAGCTGTAGTTAGCCGAGGTGAGGCCGGGCTGCGGGATGCGACTGCCGCTGATCAGACTCATCACCGGATTGCCCACCCGGTTGTCCAAGCGCACCTCCAAGCTCGCGGTACCCACCGGCACGGTGAACTGATAGGATTTCACCTGCGCGCCCACCAGGCTCACCGCTTGGGTGATCCCACCCAACGAGGCAGCACCCAGATCGGTCGTTCCGAATGTTCCGAGGCTGGTGAGCACCCCGCTGCTGGTGCCCGTGCCGATCGTGCTGGTATTGGGCGGGCTCGCCCCTTCGCTGATCACTGCGATGTAATAGTCCCCCGCGACGATGAAGTCCGCGTCATTGCGCGGCAGCACCAGATAGCGCTCCGGCCCGGTCTTTTGCATTTCGATTTCGCGGTAGCCGGAAGTTCCCGAGTTGTATTGCACGCCATCGCCGGCACTGCTGCCCGGGGCGCTGAAATCGGGGATGGTGTCCCGGCGCATCGCCATCATCATTTCGCCGGCGCTCGGTGCCAGCGTGAACTCCCAACTCGGCGTATTGGGTGGAATGGCCACCTTGAAGTAAGCCGCCTCGCGCGGGGTGAGGTTGGTGATCGTGGCGTTGCTGCCAGCGGTCGGGCTCAAGTTCGCCACAGTGATGCTCTGGCCGCTGCCGATGCCGCGGCTCTCCACCGTGTAGGCCGCGGCGATGGTCGCGTGGCTGTTGTACACGCCCACATAGTAGGTGCCCGGCTCCAGCGGGCGGCCCATGCCCATGACCAGCCGGTCGCCCACCTGCGGGTAGGGCGGCGCATAGACTTCATAGGTGCGTCCGGTCCAGTCCAACCCGCCGGCCCAACTGTTGCCGCTGGGCCAGGTGGGGGAGGTGTAGGGATAGGACCAATTGCCGCTCGTGCTGTCCGGCAACACGTCCCGCCGCACTATCATGTTGGGCGTGCCGCCCGTCACATTTTTCACCCGCAGATCCCAGCCCAGCACGCCGGCGGGGACGGTTACTGCAAAGTAGCGCCAGGTCGCGATGGGTTGGGCGCTCACCGTTGCGATGCCGGCGTCAAACGCCAGCGGCACCGGCGGGTTGACCACCTGTCGGATCACCAGATTGGCAGTGGCGTCGGGATAGTCGCTGGTGACCGCCTCGGCCCGCACGGTCAGGCTGTAGGTGCCGGCGGGTGGATTGGCGATGGTGATCAGATTGTCGTCATACAAACGGCTCACGCCGCCTGTGGGCACGGAATACTGGCCGCCGTCGTAGCCGTAGTAGCTGTAGTTGGCAGAGGTGAGGCCGGGCTGCGGGATGCGAGTGCCGCTGATCAGACTCATCACCGGATTGCCCACCCGGTTGTCCAGCCGCAACTCCAGGCCGGCGGTGCCCGCCGGCACCGTGAACTGATAGGATTTCACTTGCGCTCCCACCAAGCTCACCGCTTGGGTGATCCCCGTCAGCGACGCCGCTCCCAGGCTTGTCGTCCCGAACGCGCCCAGACTGGTGAGCACCCCGCTGCTGGTGCCGGTGCCGATGGTGCTGGTATTGGGCGGGCTCGCCCCTTCGCTGATCACTGCGATGTAATAGTCCCCCGCCACGATGAAGTCCGCGTCATTGCGCGGCAGCACCAGGTAGCGCTCCGGCCCGGTCTTTTGCATTTCGATTTCGCGGTAGCCGGAAGTCCCCGAGTTGTATTGCACGCCATCGCCGGCACTGGTGCCCGGGGCGCTGAAATCGGGGATGGTGTCCCGCCGCATCGCCATCATCATTTCGCCGGCGCTCGGTGCCAGCGTGAGCTCCCAACTCGGCGTGTTGGGTGGAATGGTCACCTTGAAATAAGCCGCCTCGCGCGGGGTGAGGTTGGTGATCGTGGCGTTGCTGCCGGCGGTGTAATTCAGGTTCGCCACGGTGATGGTCTGGCCGCTGCCGATACCGCGGCTTGCCACCGTGTAGGCCGCAGCGATGGTCGCGTGGCTGTTGTAAACCCCCACATAGTAGGTGCCCGGCTCCAGCGGGCGGCCCATGCTCATGACCAGCCGGTCGCCCACCTGCGGGTAGGGCGGCGTATAAACTTCATAGGTGCGCCCGGTCCAGTCCACCCCGCCGGCCCAACTGTTGCCGCTGGGCCAGGTGGGGGAGGTGTAGGGATAGGACCAATTGCCGCTCGTGCTGTCTGGCAACACGTCCCGCCGCACCATCATGTTGGGTGTGCCGCCCGTCACATTCTTCACCCACAGATCCCAGCCCAGCACCCCGGCGGGCACATCGATGCGCTGGAATTTCCAGCGTCCCGGTTCCAGGCCCGCAACCGCGGTGTTGCTGCCATCGAAGCCGACAGTGACGGGCACGATGGGATGCGCGTCCAAGGTGAACGCCCCCAGCGGTTGCAGCGGGGTGTAGATGCCCACGTACCATACGTCCGCCTGATGGCCCGGGCGCTGGAGGAATCCGCCCTCGCCATGGTAATCCATGTAGGTCGTGCCGATGTCGGAAGGCGTGCCCATGTTGCCATTGGCCCGGTAGAGCCAGCGGCTGGGCACCTTGTTGCGGCGCAGCGCGATCTGGGTGCCGGGTACCTGATTGGCCAGCAGCAGTTCCCAGCCCAAGGAGCCCACCTGTGCGGGGATGTTGGTCAGCGCGTAGTAGCGCCAGCCGGCGCGGGTCGTCTGGTCGTTGGTTTTGAAATCCGTGAAATTCATCGGCGTGATGACCGGATCGCCGCTCTTCAGGGTGAAGGTGTAGTTTCCCGTGCCATAGACGGTGATGAACCAGGTGCCGTTGGTGAGGAAATCCGGCACCAGCGTGACGCTGTCCGTAGTGCTGCCCGTCGCCTCGGAAAAGGCGTCGTTGTCCCACTCGCCGGGGACGTTGTTTTTCCGGACGCAGACGTTCGGGTCGCCCGCCAGCGCGGTGGTGCTCACATCCCACGCGAGCTGGTCGATGGGCACCGTGGTGCGGAACACTCGATACGGCGCGCCGGTGACCGCGACATTGGCGGTGGTGGACTGGAACGCGATGTCCGTGACGGTTTGAATCCGGGAATCGAGCCCGATGCTCTCGCCCTGCGGTGCCACGACACTGAGGAAATAGGCATTGGAACCCGTGCCTAACACAGTGGGGACGACCAGCATCTGCCCGGACTGCTTGCGGGTGTAGTAGCTGGTGGAAGTATGAAACGGCAGCTTGCCGGTGCGCAGGGCGATGTCCCGCGTGCTGCCATTCAGCCACAGGCTCCACGCCGGAGTGCCGACCGGGACGATGGCTTGGTAAAAGCGGATGCCCTCCGGCGGCATCGGGGTGGCGGGGTCGATCTGCGGGCTGACGGCTTCACCGATGTCATACTGCGAGTTTCCGTTGGCATCCGCGAACGGCAGCGGGCCGAGATCGTGGACGTAGGCGCGCCCGCTGAACAGACTCCACTGCGCCCCGGCGGTGGCATTGACTAGAATGAACCATTCCTCTCCTGCCGTGAATTGGTCGTCGCGCAGGACGAAACCGTCCGATCCGGTTTGCACCGAGGCGTATTGGAAACTGTTGACGAGGGGCAACGTCGTCTTGCTCATATAAAGTGCCGCTTCGCCGCTGGCGAGGGTGAGCCGCGTGCGCCAGGCACCGATGTCCGTGCCCTGGGTGAGGATACGAAAATAGTGGCGTCCCGCGCGGGTATTGATATTGCTGAACACTTGGGTGCCCGCATCCGCCGTGCCGGGATCCCAGGTGAGATCGACAATGACGGGCTGCCAGTCGTCGAGAAACACGGAGGTGGCGGTGTAGTTCACGCGCAGCGAGCCGAAATCATTCGCCAGGGTGAAGCGGGAACCGTTCGGGTAGCCGGTGAACGTGCCGCTGACGCTGCTGCCCCTGACGATGGTGAAGACATTGCTGTTGTGAATCGTGTCGTGGAAGCTGTCGACCAGATTCACCTGCAGCGCACCCGCCAACGCGACCGCGCCGCTGGCATTGATGCGATCAAAAGTGCTGCCCTCCGAGGTGCCACCGAGATCGACCACATTGGTGGCGGTGCCTTGCAGGGTGAGCGCGCCATTGACCTGCAACGATCCCGTGCCGCCCATCGGCGCGGGCGACACCGTACCCGCAACGGTGAGCGGGCCCGCGACCGTACCCTGCAGCCGGAAAGCCGCCGCTGCCGCCACCTGCACGCTGCCTGCCGTGATGGTTAAGGCACTCGCAGACTCGATGCTGCCCGTCTGGACGGCCACCTGCCCGGCCCCGGCATTCACTGCGGCACCGAGGGTGAATGTTTGCGCCGGACTGAGGGTGATATTCCCGCCGTTGGAACTGAGCGACTGGGAGTTGCTGAGATTCCTCCCGGCGCTCAGCACCATGGGCATGGCCCCCGTGCTTGCGGAAACGACACCGTTGATGGCCAGATCCCGCACGGCGCTGAGGGTCAGCGTGCTGCTGGCACCGGCGGTCTTGGTGATGGCGCCGGTGACGGTGAGGTCGCCATTGCCACCCGCCGCACTGGCGGTGCCGATGGTGACCGCGTTGCCGCCATTGAGCGAGGCCTGGATGGTCCCGGTGTTAGCCACTGCAACTGCAGCGGTGGGGGTGAAGACATTCGGATTGGTTCCGGCAAAAACGCCGCCCGAGGTCGCACCAGCACTGATGCTGACATCGCTGGCGGCCTGCAACTGGCATGCCCCGTTCAGGAGCATGGCGGCGGCGATGGATAGATGAGAGCGGAATGGGGTTCTCATGGGAATTGGGCGGTGGGCGGTGGGCGGTGGGCGGTGGGCGGTGGGATGGGCGCTTGGAAGGGGTGGACCACGACTCTTGAAAACGCCGATCCGCGGATCAAAACCTGGAAAACTACTCTCAATGGCTTATCAAGACCCCGAAAAACACGATAGTTATACTTCGGGATATTCGGATTTCGTTACCAGTGGAATGCGCCCGACGAATGTGATAGGTCGCTCATGCGCTGGGTTGCACCAGCCATCCCCCCCGAGCACTTTCCCGAAGTCTCGCCCACCTGCCTGCGCGTGCTGCGAGAAGACAGTCATCCCGGCCACCATTCTTCATCCGTGTAATCCTGGATCGAAAAACAGAATCCCCGGATTTCACGCATAACGAAAGAGTTATGCGTCTTAAGAATGCGTGTTTAGCGGGACGGCGCGGCGGCCTGCAGGTGGCGCACCAGGAACTCGGCGCGGCGGTAACTGCCGTAGGGGGATTCTGCGGCCCCGTGGTCGGAGCCCATGATCGGCAGGTAGTCGAAGTCCTTGCCCGCCTTCTGCAGCGCGCCCACCACCTGGGCGGTCGAGGCCGGATCGACATTGTGATCCAGTTCGCCGACGACTAACAACAGCTTGCCGGTCAGTTTGGCGACGTGGGTGGTGTTGGAGTTTTCGGCGTAGCTCGCATCCACCGGCCAGCCCATCCATGCCTCATTCCACCACATCTTGTCCATCCGGTTGTCGTGGCAGCCGCAGTCGGCGACCCCCACTTTGTAAAAATCCCCGTGATGGAGCAGTCCGGCGAGAGTGCTCTGGCCGCCGGCGCTGCCGCCGTAAATGCCGACCCTTGATAGATCCATCCACGGCCGGGTGGCCGCCGCCGCCTTGATCCAGGGAATGCGGTCGGGAAACCCGGAGTCCGCCAGGTTTTTCCAACACACGTCGTGAAACGCCTTGCTGCGCCAGGCGGTGCCCATGCCGTCGATGCTCACCACGATGAAGCCGAGCTCGGCCATCTCATTTTTCTTCGACCAGGGGAAAAATCCCTTGGGCACGAAGTGGTCCTGGGGGCCGGCATAGATATCTTCGACGACGGGGTACTTTTTGGCCGCATCGAAGCGGCTGGGCCGGATGATCAGGCCATAGATGTCCGTGCTGCCGTCGCGCCCCTTGGCGGTGAAGCGCTCCGGGCGGCTCCAGCCGGTCTGCAGCAGGGCGGAGTCATCGGCCCGTTCGAGTTCGGCGACGAGCTTGCCGTCGTCGGCGCGCCGCAGTTCGACCACCGGTGGTTGGTCAACTCGCGACCAGGTGTCGATGAGCCAGTTGCGGTCGGGTGAAAAGTCGATCTGGTGGGTGCCGTCGCTGGTGGTGAGGCGGGTGAAGCCGCTGCCGTCGAAGTTCACCCGGGCGTAATGGGTGTGATAGGGGTCTTGGCCGGGCATTCCGACCAGCTTGAGCAGGATTTGGCGCTTCTTGTCATCGACCGCCATCACCTCGCGGACGTTCCACTCGCCGGTGGTGATTTGTTTTTTGACCTGTCCGGAAACCTCGTCGATGAGGTAAAGGTGGTTGTGGCCGTCGCGTTCCGAGGCCCATAGCAGTTCGTGGGTTGCGGGCAGGCGGTACAGATAGAATTTGCCAGAATAATCGATGAACGTCTTGCTGCGCTCCTCCAGAATGGTGCGGACGGAGCCGGAATCCGCGCGGACTGCGAGGATGCGCATCACCTGGTGGCCGCGCTGATTGTAAACAAAGGAGAACTCCGCAGAGTCCGCAGTCCAGGCACCCTGCGAGATCTCCCATGGGTTGTCGAACAGCGCCTCGGCAATGGGGATTTGGCGGCACCCCCCAATATCGAACAAGCGCGGCTTGGGCTGGCTGATCGGGTCGCCGGGCTTCGCGTAATCGAGGGTCTGCAGTTTCGGCTCGAGCTGGTCCGGTGGCGAGGACTGGACCAGGTGGATCTGCCGGACCTCGACCTTCTTGGCCCGCCAGGCAACGACCTTTTTCGAATCCGGCGACCACTCGATCGGCCCGCTGTAGCCGTCTTGCTCCGTGCCGTCGGTGCTGAGTGCTACGGCCTCACCACCCGCCGCCGGCTCGATGGTCAAGTTGTGGTTTTTGATAGATCCGCGCCATTGGCCGTCGGGTGAGAGGTCGTTGCGCTCCCGGCGACGGCGGACTGGGGCGATCTTGCCGGTGACGCGTGCCACCGACGGCGCGGCGGTGGCGGCCACCCCTGCCAGCGGCGTGCCCGCGGCATCCACCATGAGCCAGACGTGGCCGTCGTACGTGTTCTGGGTCTGGCTGTGGCCGGCGGCGATTTTGCCGTACGATACCCGCCGCTCGCCGCCCGCCAGCCAGAAGATCTCAATCTCGCCGGCGGTGCCGTTTTCGATGGTTAGGGATGAGGCCGCGCCGTTGCGCCGCGGGCCGCGCATCGCGTCTTCCGGCGCCACCAGGCTGGTGGGTTGTTGTGGCACGTCCTCGGGGACCACCAGCGCCTTGCCTGCGTCGTAGCGCCAGCCCTTGCCGAACGCCCGGAAATACGCGATTGTCGGCTCCGCAGCGAGTTTCAAATCCTCCAGCGGCAGCGCTTCCGGCCGCACTTCCCGTCCCGCGGCGGCGGCCAGCCCGCGGGCCAGCGCCGCATGATCGAACGCCGGGGCTTTGGCACCGGTCTTGAGGTCCACCTGGAAAAATTGGTGGCTGTCGCGCCCGGTGTTGACCCGGTAGGCGAGTCGTGTGCCCGCCCCCGGCCAGTACGGGCGCACGTCATTGCGCAGCAGCAACGCCGGCGCATCCTGCCCGAATTGCTTGGCCCGCTTCATTTCTGAACGGACATCTTGGGAAAAAACGACCGGCGCCTGAACGCTGGCCAGTAGCAGAAGGGCAGTGGGGATCTTCATTTTGACACGCTGCAAACGCCAGCCAAACGCGGATTCTTTCACCCCCGCAGACTGTGACGCCGGTGAAAACCCGGGTGCCGCCTTTCAGTCACTCCTTGAGATGCTTCCCGTTAGTCCAGGGTCAGTCTCAGCAGCAGATCGTCGCTGTCCACCGGGTCGCCCTTTTTCACCAGCAATTCAGTGACGGTGCCGGCGGCCGTGGCGCTGACGGTGGTGAGCATCTTCATGGCCTCGAGCACCACCAGTTTGTCGCCGGCGTTGACCTTTTGGCCGAGGGATACCGCGAGTTCGGTGACCATGCCGGGGATGGGCGCGCAGGCCTGGGTGGGGTCGGTGGTGGAGCCTTTGAGGCGGGACGCGGTGGAGGTGGCCTTGAGCGAGTTGTCTAACACAATTGACTCGCGCGGCATGCCGTTGAGTTCGTAGAACAAAGCGCGGCGTCCGGCGGCATCGGCCTCGCCGATAGATATCAGCTTGATGATGAGGATTTTGCCGGGGTCGATCTCGATTTCGATTTCCTCGCCGATGTGCAGCCCGTAGAAAAACGCTGGGGTGGGTAGTGCGCTGAGGTCGTCGTACTTGGTGCGGAAGGTCATGAAGTCCGCGAACACCTGCGGATACATCAGATGGGAGTATAGATCGTCGTCGGTGGCGGGCCGACCGAGCTTGACGGCGAGTTCGGCGCGGGTGGCCTCCAGATCGACGGGTTCAGCCAACTCGCCGGGGCGTTTGGTGGTGGCTTTCTTGTTGCCTAACACGACTTTTTGCACGGCCACCGGCCAGCCGCCGTCGGGTTGGCCGAGGCCGCCGGAGAGCATGTCGATGACGGATTCGGGGAAGGCGATGGAGCCGGGTTTCAAGTTAGGCACTTCGGCCGCCTTGATGCCCCGGGTGATGAGGAACATGCACATGTCGCCGACGACTTTTGACGAGGGGGTGACCTTGACGATGTCGCCGAAGAGCTGGTTGACCTGGGCGTAGGTGCGGGCGATCTCGCGCCAGCGGTGGCCGAGGCCCATCGAGCTCGCCTGTTCGCGCAGATTGGTGTATTGGCCGCCCGGCATTTCGTGTTCATAGACCTCGGCGGTGCCGGCGCGCGGTGCGGAGTCGAACGGCTTGTAGAAGGCGAGGACCTCCTCCCAGTAATCGGATAGCTCGTTGAGCGAATCGAAGTCGAGCCCCGGATCGCGCTCGGTCCTGGCCAAGGCGGCGGCGACCGAATTGAGATTGGGCTGCGAGGTGGAGCCTGACATGGATGCGATGGCGAGGTCGACGACGTCCACCCCGGCGTTGGCGGCGGCGAGCACGGAGGCGGCGTTGAGGCCGGAGGTGTCGTGCGTGTGAAAATGGATGGGGATGCCGATTTCCTGTTTGAGGGCGGTGACGAGCTTGCGTGCGGCCAGCGGCTTGCACAATCCGGCCATGTCCTTGATGGCGAGGATATGCGCACCCATGCGTTCGAGTTCGCGCGCCTTGGCCACATAGTATTGCAGCGAATACTTGTCGCGCTTCTCATCGTTGATGTCGCCGGTGTAGCAAATCGCCGCCTCGCACAACACCTTGCCGTGCTCGCGTGCGGCGCTCATCGCCACCTGCATGTTGGGAAGATAGTTGAGCGAATCGAAAATCCGGAAAATATCGATGCCGGAATCCGCCGCATGGTTGACAAAGCCAGCCACCACGTTGTCCGGATAATTCGAGTAACCGACGGCGTTGGAGCCGCGGAAGAGCATCTGGAAGCAGATGTTGGGGATGGTTTCGCGCAAGCGCCGCAGGCGGTCCCACGGGCACTCGTTGAGGAAGCGCATCGCCGTGTCAAAGGTGGCTCCGCCCCACATTTCTAGGGAAAACAATTGTGGCACGCGGTAGGCCATGGCTTCGGCCACGCGCAACATGTCATGAGTGCGCATGCGGGTGGCCATCAGCGATTGATGGGCGTCGCGCAGGGTGGTATCGGTGACCAGCAGGCGTTTTTCGGCCAGGATCCACCGGGCGAAGGCCTCCGGGCCGAGCTTGACTAACAAATCGCGGGTGCCGGCGGGGACTTCGGCGTGATGTTCGCTCACCAACGAGTCCGGCACATGGGCCTTGGGCAGCGCCGCGGCGGGTTTCCACCCCTTGGCGGTCGTGTTGCCGTTGAGCGTGACGTCGGATAGATAGGCGAGCGTGCGGGTGGCGCGGTCGCGGCGCGGCCGGAACTTGAACAACTCGGTCTTGGTGTCGATGAGCTTGGTGTGGGCCTGGCCGGCGCGGAAGGTGGCGTCGGCGATGACGTTTTCAAGGAACGGAATGTTGGTCTTGACGCCGCGGATGCGGAATTCGCGCAGCGCGCGGTCCATCCGTTGGCAGGCCATCGGGAAATCGCGGCCCATGGCCGTGACCTTCACCAGCATCGAATCGTAATACGGCGTGACCACCGATCCGGCATCGCCGGAGGCGGCATCCAAGCGGATGCCAAACCCGGCGGCCGAGCGGTAGTTGAGGATGCGGCCATAATCCGGCGCGAAATTCTTGACCGGGTCCTCGGTGGTGATGCGGCATTGGATGGCGAAGCCGATGCAGGGGATCTGGTCTTGCTGGGGGATGGCCAATTCCTCGCCGAACAATTCATGGCCTTGGGCGACGAGGATTTGCGAGCGGACCAGATCAATGCCGGTGACGCACTCGGTGACGGTGTGTTCGACCTGGATACGCGGGTTCATCTCAATGAAGAACCAGTCGTTGTGATCCATGTCATAGAGAAACTCGACGGTGCCGGCATTGTTATATCCGATGCCCTTGGCGAGTTTGACGGCGGCCTCGCAAAGTTGCTTGCGCACCAACGGATCGAGGTGCATGGCAGGGGCGACCTCGACGACTTTCTGATAGCGGCGCTGCACCGAGCAATCGCGTTCGTGGAGATGGACGATGTTGCCGTGTTGGTCGCCGAGGATTTGCACCTCGATGTGTTTGGCGCGGGAAATGTAGCGCTCGAGGAACACGGCGGGATTGCCGAAGGCGTTGAGTGCCTCCTGTTGGGCCTCGGCGAGCAGGGCCGGGAGTTGCGAGGGTTTGTCGACCACCCGCATGCCGCGGCCGCCGCCACCGAAGGCGGCCTTGATGATGAGGGGGAAGCCGATGTCATGGGCGACGGTGAGCGCCTCGTCCGGATCGGTGATGGGTTCCTCGGTGCCGGGCAAGGTCGGCACGTTGAACTGGTGCGCCAGGGCCCGGGCGGCGGTCTTATCGCCCATTTTCTCCAGCAACTCAGCCGATGGACCGATGAATGTGATTCCCTCGCGGGCACAGGCCCGGGCAAAGTTGGCGTTTTCCGACAGGAATCCGTACCCCGGGTGGATCATCGTCACTCCCTTTTGTTTGGCGAGCGCGACGATGCCCTCGATATCCAGATAGGCGCCCACGGGTCCCTTCGCGGTGTCCAGCGGATAGGCCTCGTCCGCCTTGAAGCGGTGGATCGAGAAGCGGTCTTCCTCGGCAAAGATCGAGACGGTGCGCAGGCCGAGTTCATTGGCAGCGCGGAAAATTCGGATGGCAATTTCACCGCGATTGGCGGCCAAAAGTTTTCCTGGGCGGGTGGGGTGTTCGGACATGCGCGCAAATTGATAACTATTAACCGATAACCAATAACCAATAACCAATAACCAATAACCAATAACCAATAACTTCTATCTCCGCCACCTCAGGCCTGGGGGGCTTCGGCGGCGAGTTTGGGATCTTTCCAGGTGGATTGGACGTAGACCTCGCGGAGCAGTTTGGTCTCGATCTGGCAAGGACTGTGGGACATGAGGTCGGCGCCTTTGTTGTTTTTCGGGAAGGCGATGACCTCGCGGATGCTGTCTTCGCCGGCGATGAGCATGGCGATGCGATCGAGACCGAGGGCCAGGCCGCCATGGGGTGGGGCACCGAAGCGGAAGGCATCGAGGATATGGCCGAACTTGACTTGCTGCTCCTCGGGTCCCACTCCGAGGACTTCGAACATCTTGGCCTGAAGGTCCTTTTCGTGAATCCGGATCGAGCCGCCGCCGAGTTCGTAGCCGTTGAGCACCACGTCATAAGCCACGGCGCGGACGTTGCCATAGTCGCCGGCATCGAGTTGGGCGAGGTCGGCGGGGTTGGGCCGGGTGAAGGGATGATGGACGGCTCCCCAGCCGCCGGTTTCCTCGTCGTGGGCGAGCAAGGGGAAATCGACCACCCACAGGAAATTGAAGGCGGTGGAGTTCTTGGTGAGTTCCATCATGCTGGCAATCTCGGAGCGGACGCGGCCGAGGATGGTGCTGACGGTGTCGACCGCCCCGGCACCGAAGAACACGATGTCCCCCTCCTCAATGACAAGCTTGGAAACGATGGCCTCCTTTTCGGTGCCGGTGAAAATTTTCCACAGCGGGCTTTTGTATTCGCCGCCCTCGCACTTGATGAACGCGAGGGTCTTGACCGGCAGGCCGGCCTGGATGGCGATCTCGTTGAGGCGGTTCATCTGGCCGGTGGTGATGCCGGCGAAGCCCTTGGCATTGATCGCGCGGACGACGCCGCCGCCATCGAGGGTGCCGCGGAAAATCTTGAACTCGGTGCTGGCGAAAATGTCCGCCAGGTCGATGATCTTCATTTCAAAGCGGGTGTCCGGCTTGTCGGAGCCATAGGTGTCCATCGCTTCCCGATAGGTCAGTTGCGGGAAATTGGCGGGCACATCGATGTCGAGGCCGGCCTTGAACATGGTGACGAGCAAGCCTTCGACGATGTTGATGATATCATTCTGGCCGATGAAGCTGGCTTCAATATCGATCTGGGTGAACTCCGGTTGGCGGTCGGCGCGCAAATCCTCGTCGCGGAAACAGCGGGCGATCTGGAAATATCGCTCCAAGCCGGCCACCATCAGGAGTTGTTTGTATTGTTGGGGGGCTTGCGGCAGCGCGTAAAAACGGCCGGGGTTGAGTCGCGACGGGACCAGGAAGTCGCGCGCGCCTTCGGGCGTCGGGTTGGATAGAATCGGGGTTTCCACCTCGTAGAACCCGGCGTCGTCCAGGTAGCGGCGGGCGGCGGAGGTGATGGTGTGGCGCAAGCGGATGTTGCGGCCCATTCGCGGGCGGCGCAGGTCCAGGTACCGGTACTTGAGCCGCAGGTCTTCGTTAGACAGCTCCTTGTCGAGTTGGAAGGGGAGCACATCGGCCTTGTTGACGATGTTCAGCGCGGTGGGGACCAGTTCGATGGCACCGGTGGGGATTTTCGTGTTGTCCGAGCCCTCGAGGCGCTGGGCCACCCGGCCGGTCACTTGCACGACGTCCTCCTCGCGCAACGTTTGGGACTGCGCCGCGAGCTGCGGGTTTTCCTCGGGGCGAAACACGCACTGGGTGAGGCCCTCGCGGTCGCGCAAGTCAATGAAGATGACGCCGCCGTGATTGCGGGCGGAATTGACCCAGCCGATGAGCGTGACGGATTGGCCGATGTGGGATTCGCGGAGTTGGTTGCAGTGGTGGGTGCGCATGGGGGGGAAGGAGTTGCTGGTTATTAGTTAGAAGTTATTGGGGAAGAGACAGAAGATCGCTGCGCTGCAAGACTGAAGACAAGAGCAGGAGAAGAGCAGGCATGGCGCGCATTCCTGATCACCCATAACTGATAGCCTATAACCTTCTTCATCTTGCGTCTTCATGCTAATAACGGGCCGTCGGGCTGTTGGAGGCGTGCGGTGAGCCAGGCGACGGCGGAATCGGCGTGGCCGGTTTCTTCCGCGCGGCTGGCCAGAATCTTGAGTTTGAGGGCGGGATATTCGGTGCCGACGATCAGGGCGAAGCGGGCACGCGAGCGTTCGGCGCTTTGGAATTGCTTGGGCACCTTGGCCGCCGCCAGGGGCAGGTCGGCGGCAATCCCGGCGCGCCGCAGGTCGGTGACCAGGCGCAGGGCGGTGGGGCGTTGGCTTTCGTCGGCGACGACGACAAACACGTCGCAGGCGGCGGCATTGCGTTGCAGCCACACTTCCATCTGCATGGCGGCGTGGGTGGTTTCCTCGATGAGGTTGCGGATCACATAGTCGCCCATGGCAAAGCCGGTGGCGGGCAGGTCCACGTTGCCGCCGGAAAGGGTGGCCACCAAGGTGTCGTAGCGACCGCCACCAGCGACGGCGCGCATCGATTTTTTGGCATCGAAGACTTCAAACACCACCCCGGTGTAATAGGCGAGGCCGCGCACGATCGACAGATCGAGCTGGACGCACCCGGCGAACCCGCGGGCCGTCAGATCCGCGAGGATCGCCTGGTAGGCGCTCGAGGCGTTGGTGGGCATGGCGATGAATTCGCGCACAGCCTCCGGCGTGAGATTGAACGCGGCGAGCTTGGTGGCGAGCGCAGCGGGTTTCTCGCGTTCGAGTTTGTCGATGATGTTGAGAAAATCCGGGACGCATTCCTCCGCGATGGCGTGGCGGGCGGCAAAATCCATCCACGCCTTGCGGTCCGAGACGCGGACGACAAAATCGCCGGCGACGAAGCCGAAAGCGAGCATCGTTTCGATGGCCAGGGCGATGAGTTCGGCGTCGGCCGCGGGGCCGGCTTCGCCGAGGATATCGACGTTGAACTGGTGGAATTCGCGGCCGCGGCCCTTTTGCGGCTTCTCGTAGCGGAAACACTGGCCAATCTCAAACCACTTCATCGGCTTGGGGAAATCCCGCTGGTGCTGGGCCACCAGGCGGGCCAGCGAGGCGGTGACCTCCGGCCGCAGGGTCACGTCGCGCCCGCCCTGGTCCTCGAAGCGGAACAACTGGGCGGATAGTTCACCGCCGGATTTTTTCAAATACAGACCGGTGTCCTCGAGGATGGGCGTCTCGTATTCCGAGTAGCCGCAACGCCGCGCCACTCCCCGCCAGGTCTCAAACAAGTAGTTGCGCACCGCACATTCGCGGGGAATGAAGTCGCGGAATCCTGGAAGCGATTGAAAGGAGGGGTCGGCCATGGGCGGGCGCAGCATGCACGGGCTTGCCAGAATTTCAAGGCGGGATTGGCGTGGGGCGGCCGAATTGCCGGGTTTCGGCGGGATTTGTCGCGCTTTGGGCTGCCGTAACCCCGGTTTGGCGGACACTCGATGGCTTGGGGAGGGGCTACGTGGGCGGTCCTGCTGGGTCCCGCCGCGCAAGCGATCGCCGGATCCCAGGGGATCGGCTACCCACCAGTAGCGGCGGCAGCAGGTGGGTGGCGGAATCGGGCCCAACCCAGGCGTCGCGAAGTCGCCCGCAGCCGGAGCGTTTGGAAAACGGCTCCCTCCATGCGGGGGGCGCCACAACGCAGTGGGAAATTGCCTGCGACATCTCGACCAAATGTTACCATGCGAGCAACAACCGCCGGGCGGCTGAGAGACTGGTTCCATCGACTGGCGCCGTCGAACCCCGTCGAAGGCGGCTCTCAGGCAAGGATTTCAGCGTTGCTCTTGGACATGGAGTGATTGATTGTGTTTCTCGGCTGAACGGAGGTATTCCGCCTTGCGGGGGCAAGATTCGGGAAGGGCGCGGATCAGATCTGTTAGTTCAGCGGAAGTGACAAGGCCCGCGCGGATCCACCACGACAGGGATCTGTCGTCCGGCAGCAAAATGCGGCTCGTTGCCGGATCGGCTAGAACGAGAGTGAGAAACTCCGGCAGGCGCGTGCTGCCATCGGGCCGGGCGAAACCTGAAGAAGTCTCAAACAGCAAATTGGCATGGCGCCAGGCGGGATTCGTTGCGTCGGGTGAGGGGATGACCTCAGGCGGATTCCGCCAAACGGCTTCGTATTCGCCGCTGAGACCGCCGGCGAGCTGGGCGAGTATGGCGTAGGTCTCGCAGGTTTCCGGCCCCGGTCGGCGCCAGCTTCTGCGTGCAGTAGCTATCGGTGCCGTTCCAAGTGCAGTGGTCGATCACCACCGCGCAGGGCACCACGATCTCCCGGCCTCAGTCGGGGCTCGGTAACAACACTTACGCCTTCAGCCGCGGCACCTGGGAATCGTCGCTCAACCGCTATGGCGAACCGGCGTTCCAGTGGCTGCGCGGAAATCTCGGCGGCTTGGCCGCCAAGGGCACCTCCAGCGGGTATACCCTGGATCCCGGCGAAATCAAGATTTTCGGGCACGACAAGGACACCAGCACCGCGACCTGGAATGGCGACCCTAACGTCAACCTCTCGCCCGGCTGGGGGCCGGGCCGCCAGGCGCTGATGGTGGCGGACTTCGGGGCTGACGAACTCAACGCGGATGACACGGTGGAGTTTATCGTCAGTCCGGACAAGGGATCGCAGCCGGTGGGCGGCATCCGGACTTATTGCAACAAATGGATCGGTCATCGCGCGGCGGGTGCCCAAAGCGCGGGGGGGAACGGCGGGCTGGCGCTGGGTGGCAGCTCGCTCCCGACATCGATTTCCTTCGATCCGGCCGACACCGCGTATTTCCCCACGATCCGCTCATCCCAGCGGCTCAAGGTTTCACAGGTCGCCACGCCGCAGGTTGAGCGGGTAATCGGCAACTCATTCGCATCGCCATTCATCCGACCGGCCGGCGTGACGGGGGCGGGCGTCTATCATACCGGCATCGGCGGTAGCGTGCCCTTGCTCGATCACGCCTATCTGGCTAACACCGCGCTCTTCGACGGCTGGTTCTGCTCGAGCCTGCACGATGGCCGGCTGCTGCCACCCGGCGCGCCCTATCAGGACAAACGGTCGGCTGTCCAGGTTCTAACGGATTTTCTCGAGCGCGCGCCGGGCGACCGCGAGGCGCGTCTGCTCAATACCCGCATCATTCCCGCTAACCGGCCCGAGCAGGCCAAGGCGCGGTTACTGAGCGGCAAGAACCTGCATTCCGAAGCCATCGCGCGGGTGGCGGCGCAGGTGTTCCTGGATGGCGCGTTCAACGTCAACTCCACCCGCAAGGATGCCTGGCTGGCGGTGTTGGCCACCTCGCGGGACCTCGCCAAGCGCGACCCCGGCGGCAGACGTCTGACCAATGCCCACTTGACGCCGACCGGGTCCTCCGGCTTGGCCGCCGCCGCCGCCGCGCTGCCCACCGCCCAACCCTCGGAACTCGAGCAGTGGTCCGGTTTCCGGAATCTAACCGACAATCAACTCGAGACGCTGGCGGTGCGGATCGTCGAGGAGGTCAAACGACGCGGGCCGTTCCTATCGCTCGCGGATTTTTTGAATCGCCGGCTTTCCGGCAATGGCAACGAGACGTTGCTCGGCGCGGTGCAGGCGGCCATCGAACAAGCCGGTCTGAACGCCGCGTTCAAGGGCGGCGACCGGGGGCTGGCGGCGGCCAATTTTGGCGGTCTGTTAGGGTCCGCCGTCGCTGCGGCGGGTGGCGGGCTGGCGCGCTCCACCGGCATTCCCGGCTACCTCATGCAAAGCGATGTTCTGGCCCCCGTGGCCAACCAACTCAGCCCGCGCGGCGATACATTCCGCATCCGCGGCTATGGCGCGGCCAACGATGCGAAGGGCCTCGTCATCGCCGAAGCCTGGTGCGAGGCGCTGGTCCAGCGGTTGCCGGAATACCTCGATCCGCTGGCCCAGGCGGAAGGGGATGGTTGGAAGGTTTTTTGTGATACCCGCTGGCCGGCCAAGACCGACTACCGCCGCTATCTCCTGCTGCTTCCGCGCAAGGATGGCACCATCCATCCCTTCGTCATGCCCGAACAGCCGCCGTTCCGGTAGGGAGTCGGCTCACTCGATCGGATCCAAGCTGACGGTACCCGAGCCACGCTCTCAATTGTGCCAAATGAAATGGCAACCCTTCGTGAGGGGCGTGCGGCTTACGGCGTCTGTTCTCTATCCGGCGGCGATGGATTCCAATAGCAACACCGGGGTCCGGCTGAGGTTGTTGGTAATGTGTCTGGCCACGCCAATTGGCCCGAGGTGCGGCTCAAGGATCGGCGGTCGATTCTGGAGGTGAGTTGAAACCCCCCAGCTTTTCAGCTTTCCAGCTTTTCAGCATTTTGCTACGCTGGTTGCCATCGTGAAGAGGGGACGGATTTCCAGGGGTTGCGCTCATGGCCTGGTGCTGGCCGGGGTGCTGCTGTGGGTGTCCTGCGCCAGCCCGCAAAAGCGGGCCTTGCGCGAACTCGCCGAGGCGGGCGTGGAGGTGTCCGGCCGCTCGTTGGTGGAGGCGGTGCTCGACCTCGACCTCACCCGCAGCGGTTTGCTGCTGGATGCCGGCGTCTATTGCGAACAACGCGATGCGCTCGGCCGCACGCCCTTGCGCATCGCCGTCGATAACCACGATCCCCAATCCGTGTTGCGCCTCATCGCCGCCAAGGCCGACGTCAACGCGGTCACCGCCGATCAGGTCAGCGTCCTGGGCATGGCCCTCGTTTGGGGCAATCCGGCAGTGGCGGAACCGCTTCTAACGGCCGGGGCGCGGGCCGACGGGCGGATGCCCGATGGCGAGACGATTCTGCCCTGGGCAATCCGCGAGGGACGCATGGAGTGGGTCCGCTCGATGATGCGCGGTGGCGCGGATCCTCATCTCAAGGACCGCCAGGGCAATCCCTTGCTGCACGTGGCCATGGAATGCGGCCGCCGCGACCTGGTCGAGGCGCTCATCGACCTCGGTGCCGATCCCGGGGCACTCAATGCCAATGGCGAAAGCACCCTGCATGGCGCCCTGCGCCGCGGTTGGCCCGAGCTGGTGCCGCGCCTGATAGATGGCGGGGCCGACCCGAATCTGCCGAATTCCGCCGGAGTCATGCCGTCGGAGCTGGCTCTCACCAAACGCGACGCTGGATTGTTAGGTATGTTGTTGAAGGGCGGAGCCGACCCGAATCTGCCGAATTCCGCCGGGCTCACCCTGGTGGAAGAGGTGATCAACGCGGGTGATGCGAATTTGCTGGATCTATTGTTGAAGCGGGGGGGGGATCCCAATCTGCCGGGTGCGACCGGACTCACCCCGTTGGAGCGGGTCATCGCGGTGCGCGATTCCAGCTTGCTAGGGCTGTTGCTGCAGGCCGGCGCCGATCCTAACCGGTCTGGCGCGGGCCGGGAGCCGGCCGTGCATGCCGCCATCCGCGGCCGCTGGACCGAAGGCATGCGCATGCTGGCACAGGCCAAGGCGAACTTCAGTCTGCCCGATGCCACCGGCAGCACTCCGCTGGCAACCGCCTTTGCCGCCAACGATCAAGAACTCCTCGGTTTGCTCCTGAGTTTGGGTGCCGATCCGGCAGCCCGCAATGCCCGCGCTCAATTGTTAGTCGAAGCGGCTGCGGCCACCGGCAGGGGCTCGGCGGCCAAGCTGTTGCTGGATTACGGCAGCCCCGCCGGCAACGCGCTCTATATCGCCTGCGGCCGTGGCGAGAGCGCCATGGCCTCCTTGTTGCTGGCCTGCGGGGTGGCCCCCAATGCCTGCCGCCCGCCCGCCTTTGATGCCCCGCTCGGCGCTGCCCTGCGCGCTCGCAACGACGTCCTCGCGGCGGCACTCATCGCCCACGGTGCGTCGATCAACACCAGCCTCGCTGAAGGCCAGTCGCCGCTGCTTTTGGCGATTGCCACCGGCTGCCACCGCAGCGTCAAGTGCCTGCTGGACCGCGGTGCCAATCCCAACGCGCCATTCCGCTATCCGGTGAGCCCGGCATTCATCCGGCAAGTGCGCCCCGGCACCATGCAGTGGGAATTGCGGATGGATCGCAACCTCACTGCGCTGATGCTGGCGGCCGATGCCGGCGTGCCGCAGGCCGTCACCCATCTGGTGAAAGCCGGCGCGAAACGCTCGGTGGCCACCCGCCTGAGTCGGTTGGGGCCGCTCAATTTCGCCGCGGAGCACGAGGACGTGAAAACGCAGCGTGCCTTGTTAGGTGCGGATCCGGAGCGCGAGGACCGCCGGATTGTCATCTGCCTGTCGGAGCAGCGGGCGCGGGTGTACGATTTGGCGGGCACCGTGATTTTCGACACCAAGGTATCCACCGGCCGCAAGGGTTTTGCCACGCGCACCGGGGATTTTGTCATCACCGACAAGTACCGCACTTGGACGTCCACGATCTATCACGCCAGCATGCCGTATTTCCAACGCCTCAGTTGCGCCGACTTCGGGATCCATCTGGGGGCGGTGCCCGGCTATCCGTCGTCCCACGGCTGCATCCGCGTGCCGCCCGACAAGGCACCCCAGCTGTACGCCCTGACGCGTGTGGGCGATCACGTGCAGATCCTTCCTTGACCATGCCAGCGCCCGCCGAAATTTCGCCCTTGGCTGCGGCCGCTCTGGCAGGCAGGGTGGCGGCCGTGACGGCCCGGGTTTTGATTGATGGCTCTTCGGAGTTGGTGTTCGACTATGCCATTCCGGCCGGGCTCAACGTGGTGCCCGGTTGCCGGGTGCGCGTGCCGTTGCGGCGCCAGGCCGCCACCGGCACCGTGCTGGCGCTCGCTGAGCCGTCGCAGGCGGACTTTGCCATGCGCGAGTTGCTCTCGCTGATCGACCCCGAGCCGCTCATCACCCCGGTGCTGCTGCGCGCCGGCGAGTGGATCGCCAACTACTATGGATGCAGTCTTGAATCGGTGATCCGCTCGTTGCTGCCAGAGGCGGTGCGCAGCGAGGAAAACTCCGCCAAAACCCGCCGCATCGCCGTGCTCGACGCCGCCCCGGCCGCGGCCGTACTGGAAAAACTCGCCAAGCGGGCGCCGCGCCAGCAGGCGGTTTTGTTGTTATTGATGGCTGCGGGCGATGGCCGGCTGCCGGTGGCCGATCTGGGGGAGGGTGCCGCCGCCACGCTCAAGGCGATGGAAAAGGCCGGGCTGCTGCGCATCGAGGTCGAGGAAGTCCGCCGCGATCCGGATGCCGATGAAATCGAGGAGGTGGTGGAAAGCAAGCCGCTGGCCCTCAATCCCGCCCAGGCCGCCGCCTTGGACCAGGTGTTGCACGCTCTGATGCATCCGCTCGAGGCGAAGCCGATGCTGCTGTTGGGGGTCACCGGCTCGGGCAAAACGGAAGTCTATCTGCAAGCCGCGCAGCGCGCCCTCCAATTGGGCAAAACCGTGCTGGTGTTGGTGCCCGAGATTTCCCTGACGCCACAAACGGTGCGCCGCTTCAAGGCCCGCTTCGCCGCCATGCAAGACCAGGTGGCCGTGTTGCACTCGCACCTGTCCCAGGGCGAGCGCTTCGACGAGTGGCACCGCATCCGCAAGGGGATCGCCCGGATTGTCATCGGCGCGCGCTCGGCCGTGTTTGCCCCGCTGCCGGACCTCGGCCTCGTCATCGTCGACGAGGAACATGAAAACTCCTACAAACAGGAAAATCCGCCGCGCTATCACGGCCGCGATGTGGCCGTCCTGCGCGCCGCCTTCGAAGGTGCCGCTATCGTGTTAGGCTCGGCCACCCCCTCGCTCGAGTCATGGCATAACACCCAGCTCGGCAAATACAACTTGCTGCGCCTCGACCAACGCGCCGACGGCCAGTCGATGCCCCTGGTGCGGGTGGTCGACATGCGGTTGGAGGCGGCCAAACACAAGGGCGGGATGGCGATTCTGTCCGACAAGTTGCGCACCGCCCTGGAACAACGCCTCGAGCGCGGCGAGCAATCGATCCTGTTTCTCAACCGCCGCGGCTTCGCCCGCTCGCTCCAGTGCCCGGCTTGCGGCCATGTCTGCCAGTGCCCGCATTGCGCCGTGGCCCTCACCTATCATCGCACCGACGAGCGGCTCATCTGCCACGTCTGCGGCCATCAGGCGGTCGTTCCCCGCAAGTGCCCGGCCTGCATGGATCCGGCAATTTTGCTCCAGGGCTACGGCACCCAGAAGGTCGAGGAGCTTCTAACGAAAGTGTTGCCGCAGGCGAAGTTCGCCCGCATCGATGCCGACGCGATGCGCCGCCGCCACGCCCTGCGCGACACGCTGCATGCCTTCAAGACGCACAAGCTGGACATTTTGATAGGCACGCAGATGATTGCCAAGGGATTGCACTTCCCCAACGTCACGCTGGTGGGCATTCTCAATGCCGACCTCGGCCTGCACGTGCCGGACTTCCGGGCGGGCGAGCGCACGTTCCAATTGCTCACCCAGGTATCCGGGCGGGCCGGGCGCGGCGACCTAACCGGTGAGGTGATCGTGCAAACCTTCACGCCCCACTCGCCGTCCATCCAATATGCGCGGCGTCACGACTTCGATGGGTTTTCCGAACAGGAACTCGAGTTCCGCCGCCAGTTCGGCTTTCCGCCCTACGGCCACTGCGCCGTCCTAACTGCCCGATCCAACCACGAGCGGCGCGCCGAGTTCACCCTCCAAACGCTGCATTTGCGGCTCAGCGAGAACCTGCCCCCGGGCATCCAGTTGGGCGAGGTGTTGCCCTCGCCGCTGGTCCGCGCCCACGGCCAATTCCGCTTCCAAATCACCCTCCGCGCG
Source organism: Akkermansiaceae bacterium (assembly GCA_903908495.1). Classification (GTDB taxonomy): domain Bacteria; phylum Verrucomicrobiota; class Verrucomicrobiia; order Verrucomicrobiales; family Akkermansiaceae; genus Luteolibacter. The sequence goes on along the minus strand of CAIVSK010000154.1, from coordinate 10,770 downwards.
CCGCGTGCCCGCCCGCTCACCCATCACGTCCAGGCGGTGCTCGCCCGCACCTCCCTGCCCGAGGACGTCACCGTCGTCTTCGACATGGACGCGCTGAATTTCTCCTGACGGGCGTCATCTCCCTGGAAACCTTGGCTTTGCCCGCAATTTAAGGGAATTGAACTTACTGGTCCCTGCGTCACAAACGAGGTCGTTTACAGAGTTCTGAATCACTGCTTCTCAAGCTCAGAAGCAGTGGGCAGGGGCTGGCATTGCAGTCCGCGTCAGGGCGCGGGTTGAACCACCTTGAGGCGGGCGAAAAGCTGGGTGGCACCGTTTTTCGGGAGGGTCACGGTGACGGTGTGGGCAGGAGAGCCATTCGCCGGAAGGGCGGGTGCTTCGGTGATGGTGGCGTTGCCGGGATCCATCGCGGTCGTCCATGCGCCCTGCATATTTCCACTGAACTCGACGGATGGATTGAGGTAGGCGGATTCGTCCGTGCGGGTGTAGATGAAGACAAGCTTGTCGCCATCGGCCTGCATGACGGGCAGCAGTGACGCGGAATTGGAATTTGCATTCGCGGGGTTGGGTTCTCCACCGATGACAAACTCGATGGCGTTCGGGATGCCGTCGTGGTCGGGATCCGCATCGAAGGCCGCGTCGCCACCGCTCAGGCCCTTGGTGGCGGCCCATGACCCGAAGCCCGTGGGTGGCAAAACATCGCCGGCAAACGCCACCGCCACCGCATCAAGGCCGAGAGTCCCGCCCCATTCCTGCGAATAACCTGAATAGGTCACAGTCAGTACATCTCCGGTGGCACCCGTGAAGGCAATTTGGTCATGCGCCGTCCTGCGAGTGTAATCAATGGAGAAAATCTTTGTCAGCGTGGTATATCCGTCCGTAACGCTCAAAGTGCCGGTTGCCGCGGTACTGATGGAATACCAGATATCCGCAGTGCCGGATTTGTTGGAGATATCAATGGTGAATGAATAGAATGCGGAACCTCCATGGGTAACGATCGACGCTCCTTCACTGGAGACGGATGCGGATGCCGTTGGCGTGCCGTTGCTGAAGCTGAAAGTGTCGCCACCGACTGAAGTCCCGCCCTCACTTGCGGAACTCGCGAGATTGGCGATGGCCGTTGCACCGGTCTTGCGGTTGGCCACTGTAACCTGCGTGTTGCCGCCACCCTTGAAGAAGGTCACCCAATCGCTGACGCCGATCGAGGTCAGGTTGAAATCGCCGAGGCTGCCGTTTTCGGCACTCGTCGCAAGGTTGGTCAGCGTGGGAGGAGCGTTGCCGCGCACGGTGACAGTGACCGTGTAGTTCTTGGTAGTGCTGCCATCCTGCGCCGTGACGATGTAATGCTGTATCAGGCCGCTGCCGAAGTCCGGTGAGGGCGGAGAGCCGCTGGTCTGATTGCACGTGGAATATGCGGATTTCGTGAAAACGGGAGAGAGAGTGGCAAGAGCGAATCCGTTTGCCACCGCCAGGGTGATGTTCGTTCCGTCGATGACGGCAGGATTTCCCGGCAGCCCGAAGGTGAGAATGTCACAAGCGGCACTTGGAGGACTCACGACATAGCCTGCGGAGGCAAGAAGGCTGGGAGCCGAGCCGCTTTTGAAGGCAATGGCTTTCAGAGTCATGTCGCTGGCCACGTTGACTGGGGCGGTGTAAAGCGTGGAAATCTCCGTTGGAGTGTCACCGTTGGTGGTGTAGTAAATGCTGGCTCCAACCGTGGACGTGCTGATCGTCACATCTTGGGCCGAAGTATAGACGCCGCTTGGCGGGTTGAATGCCGGAGTGGAAACCGTGCCGCCGAGAGCTGCTGCATTCAAGGTGAACTTGGCATCGTCCTGATTTCCACCTGTCATCTGGAATTTGAAATCCAAATTTCCCGAGACGGTGGTCCCGCCGCCGTATTGGATCGCGTAGATGTAGGCAACACCAGCGTCTCCACCCGGAGCACCATTGAATCGCAGCGTGGAACCGATCTGGGTAGCACCATCCCACAGAGAAAAATTAAAGGCATTGGTGCCCACGCCTTTGTAAGCAGAAAGCCAGACATAGAGGGTTTTGGATTGCTCACCCACCGGGGCTGAAATGGTAAAGCTGGGGCCGGGATCGTTGTTATAGGTCAGAGATCCTCCTCGATTACATGTCGCCCCAGCGGCGGTCAGGTCGGTCACACTTGTCGGGCTGCCACCATCGGTGTAGGCAAAATGGGTCCCGACGTTACCGCCCGTGCCATATTGGAGCGAGCCGTTGCGGTTTGGATTGCTGAAGGTCGGCAGGCCGAGACCTGATCCGCCGGCTTTGGAATTCACTTTCACAATACTGCCGCCAGTGACTCCATAATAGGCCCAATCGATGGCCCCAAATTCAGTTAGATCATTGTTGGCGGCAGGGAAATTGTATGACTGATATGCAGAACCGTAGCCTCCGAACAGTTGGGTCGGAGTGGACGTGATATCCGCCCGAGTGCTTGGGACGGCCAGCAGCGCGGCCGCAGCGCACAGGGCGAGCGAATGAATGATGCCTGAGGTTTTCATTGGGTGGTGTTTTCGGACTGGGAAACGGTGTCTGGCGCGAGAACCATGACGCATTCATCAACATGATGCAGAGGATTGTCCCCATTTTGAGGCAAACTGTCGATCCCCTCATTCGAGGGGGCTGATCCGGATGGTTTGGCGGTGTTGGCGCGGTTGGCGGGGTTGGCGGGGTTGCCTATCCGCTCAAATGAGGGGGTTGCCAAGGCTGGCAATCCCCGCTTAGCATTCCGGCCGAAGTTATGAAAGCATTTCCGACCCGCCTGCTCATTGCCGACGATCATGTCGTGGTCCGCATGGGCATCGTCTCCATGCTTGCCATCGAGGACGACCTGGAAATCGTCGCCGAGGCCTGCGACGGGGAACAGGCGGTGGCCCTATATCACGAGCACCGCCCGGACGTCGTGTTGCTCGATGTGCGGATGTCCGGTATGGGAGGCATTGAGGCATTGCGCCGGATCCGGGCGTCCTATCCCGAGGCGGTCATCCTGATGCTCAGCACCTCGGAATTGGAAACGGAAGTCGCACTGGCGTTCGAAGCGGGTGCCGTCGGGTATGTTTTGAAAACGGAAGGACAGGAATCCCTCGTCGCGGCGATCCGCGCCGCGGCGCGGGGCGAACACCTGTTTTCTCCGGCGCTGGCACTGCGCATCGCCGAGCGTCGCAAACTCTCCAAACGCGAACTGGATGTCTTGACAGGAATAAGCCACGGCCTGGCTAACAAGGAAATCGCCACCCAACTCGGAATCAGCGAACACACCGTGAAAAGCTACGTCAAAACGCTGCTCGAAAAACTCGATACCAGCGACCGCGCCGGAGCGGTTTCCTGCGGCTTTGCCCAGGGCTGGCTCAAGGTCGGTTAGACGTTGTCTGTGGTCTGTGGTCTGTGGCGCTTGCGCTTCGCGCGTTAGCCCACACCCGCAATCACCGACAACCGACAACGGACAACAGACAACCGACAACCGACAACGGACAACCCATTTTCCACCCACTGGATTATCCATTTGGCAAACGGCCCGCCGCTCATCAGCTTTCCTGCATGCGCCGCTGGCTCGAAGGATTGCTGTGTTGTCTTGTCCTCGGTCCGCATGGGTATGGGGCGGAGCCCACGGTGATTAGCAGCGGCCTCGCCCTGCATCGGTTGCCGCGCGAGGAGGCGGCCAAGGGCTTGCCGCTTAGAATCACCGGTGTTGTCACCGATCCCGGCATTACCGATGACGCCGGCTTCATCCTTGACGATGGCACCCGCGGAGTCTTCGTGCAACGCAATCGAGGCTTGCGCCCGGCGGGCACGCCGCAGGGTGCCGATGACCCCATCGTGATGCTCAAGGCCGGGATGCGGGTGGAAGTGGCAGGCCTCAGCGGGGCGGGACAGTTTGCCCCGCGGATCGAGGCCCGATCCCTGAGCATCCTCGGGATGGCTCCGCTGCCCCCGGCCAAGCCGGTCATCATCACTGAGTTGCTGACCGGAATCTACGATTGCCAGCGGGTCGCGCTGCGCGGAGTGCTGCAGGATGCGGGGGGGCGGCATTGGTTCGACCGGCGCTCGCGACTTGTGATGACGACCCAGGAGGGACGTTGCGAAATCATTCTCGCCCAGACCACCGTGCCGGGGAGTGCTTCACTGGTGGATGCCGAGGTCGGAGTGGAGGGTGTGTGTTGCACGTTTTTCACCCCCCGGGGCGAGCTCGCCGGCATCCGCCTGCATGTCAACAGCCTCGATGAGATCCAAGTGCTGGTGCCTGCGCCGCCCGATCCGTTCGCCGTGCCGGAAATCAGCATTGCCATGCTCCGGCCATTCTCCATCCAGCCGCAATCGCTGCACCGCAGGCAATTGCGCGGCACCGTGACGCTGAGTCGCCCGGGCGAATTCTTCTACCTGCAGAACGGATCTCGCGGCGTCCGCGTCTACACCCGGCAACGCGACTCGCTGCCGGTCGGAACACGGGTGCTCGTCTCCGGATTTATCGAACTCCAGCGGCCGTTTGCCGAAGTGAGCCAAGCCATCTTTCGCGTGGTGGATGGCGCCGGGCGCGTCACCGCGACCCCCATCACGCGGCAACAGGTATTGGGAAATTTCTCCGGCTACCAAACCAATGATGCCGTGGACGTGGACGGCAGTCTCGTCCGCCTGAACGGCCAATTGCTCCAGATGGAACCCACCGAGCAAGGCACCAGACTTTTCGTGCAGTCCGGCGGTGCCGTGGTCGTCGCTGAAATCGATCATGCGATACCCGCCGAGCGATTGTCCTCATTGCGGCTGGGCAGCGACGTGGCCCTCACCGGCGTGTGTGCCACGGAACTCTCCTCGGCCTGGCCCGCGCAGGACATCCCGCGCATCACCGGCTTCCGTCTGCTGCTGCGTGCCCCGGACGACATCGCCGTCACGCGTCTCGCGTCGTGGTGGACAGCGGAGCATCTGTGGCGAGCGCTCACCGGGCTGTTCTCGGTCTTCGTGCTCGCGCTCATTTGGGCGCTCTATCTGCGCCGCAAAGTCGATCAGGAACGCAGCGCCCTCGCTACCAAGGAGCGGGCCAGTGAAGCCGCCAGCACGGAATTCGCCGCCACCATCCGCGAGCGGGAGCGCCTGGCCGCCGATCTCCACGACACCCTGGAACAGGCGCTCACCGGCGTCGCCTTCCAACTCGAAACCATGCACCGCCTGCGCGATCATCCGCCGGAACTCAGCCACCGCCACCTCTTTCTCGCCCGCCAGATTCTCTCCGGCAGCCGCGAGGATGTGCGCCGCTCCGTGTGGAATCTCCGCTCCAACGTGCTCGAAGGCCGCATGCTGCGCGAGGCGCTTGAACACATCGCGTCTGGATTGCTGGAAGGCAGCGGCATCGCCATCACCACCGGCGGCATCGGCGAGGAGCAGGACCTGCCCGACCTCATCGCCGGTAATTTGTTGATGCTCGCCAAGGAATGCATCACCAACGCCCTGAAACATTCCTCTCCAGCGGCGATCCACCTTAACGTGGACCACGAGCCGGAACGGGTCACTCTAACCATCACTGACGACGGCTGCGGCTTCGATATCGGGATGGCCAAAGGTCCCCATCAGGGGCATTTCGGCCTGCAAGGAATGCGTGAGCGGGCGCTCCGGCTCGGCGGCGAACTCGAGATCACCAGCCAACCCGGCCAGGGAACGCGGGTGGTCATCCGGGTCGATCCGGGGTTTTGAAAACACGGGAAAATGTGAGGTGGCCCGATGACCGGATCATCGCGTCATAGGACGCTTGATTCAACGAGCTGCCAGCGGCCCCAATCTTGCCAGAAGTGGTGAATATGCGGTTGGGCCCGGCGCGCCGCCCGGATTAGCCTACGCCCAAGGGTGGCTCAACGGTCGGGTTGCCTGTTTTCTTAGCGCCCCCAATGCACGCCAAACGCAACGCCGCTCCCAAAGACGTGTCCTCCGCCACCATCGGCTTCGAGGCCAGGAAAAGAACATCACCACCTACAACCTGGCCCGCATGAACATGCTGCTGCACGGGGTGAAGGACACCGAGTTCGAGATCTTCCACGGCGACACCCTGACCAACGAGTGGGACATGCTGCGCGAGCTAAACCCCGCCAAGAAGCCGTCTTTCGCCACTCGCCGTCGGCAGCAAGGCGCATCAGCATGCCGAGGGCGTGGTCGGCCGTCACCTGGGCACTCGGCTTCCATTGGGGACTGAACTCAGCGCCGTCCCCGGTGCGTTTAAGGGACCCGGAACAGCCGTTTGGCCAGGAACATGGCGGGGATATAGACGAGCAGGTAAACGATGAGCCAGGGGGCGAGCCAGACGGGATTTCCCAGCAATGCATGGATATGATCCATAGGTTTCCAGAAGAGATCCTTGCCCTCGGTCTTTTGTGAAGCATATAGAACCTTGATGTTTTGAATGGGCTGGGCAGGACCGCTGCATTTCACGGCCTGCACGGGACCCTTGCCATTCTGGAAATCCTCTTTCGGCTCCGGACCATGGCGGTTGCCTAACACAATCGACGTGCCGACCGGGGGGGCTCCCGCCGCGCATAGGCTGAGAGGAAAGCGTCCCGGCTGGTTCTTCGGGGTCTGGACAGTCCAGGCCATGGTTTGGGCGGGGATGGGCTGTTGCAGGAACGCATCCAAGCTGGCCAGGGTATGATCGCGGGTGACGCGGGCGGCTTCGCGCAGTTCCCATGGCAGGTCGGGTGAGGGTTTCCCGGCTTGACGCCAGCGGGAGAGTTGCCGTTCGAGGATGGAACGGATGGGCGGCAGGGTCTGGGCGGCAGGGGTTTGGTTGTCGATGACGAGTGGTGCGGCGGCGCTGAGGGTGACCGGGCCACTGTGATCACCCGCGACCAGCGCGGTGATATAGACCGTGGTGCCGGGCTCGGCATTCCAACTGCCCGGATCCACCCGTTCCGGCAGCCAGAGGAAGGAAAGCACCATCGGTCCCAAGATCAAACTGAGCGGAACCAATGCCGCCAGGGCAATTCGGGATGGCACCGGCGCGGCAGCGGCTAACAGGGCGCGGCGGCGCGGGCAGTCAGGCGGCAAAGTCCGGGCTTCACGCCGCAGCGTGGCGGCGCGCACCTTGGCTAACAGGAGTCGCGGGTTGTCGGTGAGCAAACGCTGGCCGAGCATGCTGTAGAAACCGAGGAAGATAGCCATGAGCGCGACAAGTGCCGGCCGCCCGATGAGATCCACGGCAGGCAGCAACAGGGTGTCGATAAGGCGGAAACACGGCAGTCTTAACCACGTGGGTGGCAGCAGGAAGATAAAAGTTAGAAAAAATCCCCAGCCGATTAGAGAGATGTTGCGCAGGCGGGCGGCACGCCGGTCCTTGGTGGAAGGCGGCGGCGGGAGTCGTGCCGGCGGGACACGGGTGTCGAGCGGGTCGGGTTCGCTAGATATGGATTCGTCGGATTCGCCAGCGCGGCGGACCGCGCCGGTTCCGCCGTCCACGGTGAGAATTTCGCCCTCGGTATAGCGGCGGGTGGCACCATCGACCACGACGGCAGGGATGCCGATTTCGCGGGCGACGACCGCGCCGTGTGAGAGCGAGCCGCCCCGTTCCATGATCACCGCTGCGGCTTGGACAAACAGCGGCGTCCAACTCGGATCGGTGCTGGGGCACACGAGCACATAGCCCGGGGCCGTCGCCTGGAAGTCCTCCGGCCTGAAAACGATGCGGACCGGTCCGCTGGCGGTGCCGGGGGAGATCGCAAAAGCGTTAGGACGGGACCCGGGCACGGCGGCAGGGGATTCACCGAGGCGGTTGATGGCTTTGCCGTCAATGACGGCGGGCAGATCGAGGGGCGCCAGCGCGGCCCGTTGAGCGTGTCTCTCGGCAATCAATTGCAGTGGCGCGAAGCCGGTGCCCATGGACGTGCGCAGTTCCGGCAGCGTGAGCAGGAACACACCGGTGGGTTCTTCAATGGCCAGGCGCCGTCCGGCTTCGAGCGCGACGTCACGCAGCAGTTGGTAACCGAGCATCAGATAGTGCTTGCTATTTTCCCGCCACGGAAGATGGCGGTGAAATTGTGTTAGGTGATCTCGGAACACTGCAACGTCAGCGGTGGAAAGGGCGGCAGAAAGGTCCAGGATGCGCTGCCGGGCGGCTTCAGCCCGCCGGTGGTGGAGTTGATGAGGTGATGGTCCTCCCTGCAGCGGACGGATGAGGGCTTCCAGCGCGGCAGGACGCTCATGCCAGCGTGGGGTGGCCAGGTCGAACTCCTCAGGTGCGCGGTGGCCGTATGTCCGCAGCCACTCGTCCCGCGATCCAGTGTCATGGGCGATGGCGTGAAGCGCGGCGGTGGCGGCAAGCGTGAGGTCGGGCATAGCGGCGCCGGCTAACAGGTTGACCAGGGCCTCGGGATCCTCGTCATGGAAATGGACCGCTACAAATTCCTTGAGGCGCCCGATGGAGTGAGCGCATAACAGGCTTGGCAGCAGCGACTCGGGGGCGAATTCGTCCATGATGCGGCGTTCCCGCACATCCCAGAGTTGCATCAATTCGTGGGGCGTCATGGCCGCCAAATCACGAGCTTGCTCGCTTGCCACCCAGGCCGTGAAGGCCGGGATGATTTCGGCTTCGAGCCGGGGGACAAATTCCGCGGCAAGCAGTTCCAGAGTTCGATGGACGGCGGTGAGGCGGCGCCCGCAACGGAGTTTCTCTATCAGGCTTCCGGTGGCCAGGGTGGGAGGATTCTGGGCGGTGTCGGGGTGAGCCTTTAACAACTCCGTGTCGTAAGCAAACGGGAATCCGGCAAAGAACATTTCCGAGGCGAGGGAAAGATCCATGTAGATGCGCCCGGCGATGAGGTCGAGAAAGCCATCCTGTTGGACCTTGGCGGAGGGCTGGAAGCCGGCCAGGCGATACATGTTGCCGAAGCCGCCCGCGCCGGACATGAAGCGCCGCATCACGCACCAGGTCAGCGGGGTGGGTTGCGGCAGGGTTTCGGCCAGGTTGTGGCGCGCCCAGTTGCCCCGCCCGGCTGCCGTGGCATCCAGCAGGATTTTCTTTTCCGCCTCTAGCAGAACTGGCAGCAGGTCGGCATGGGACAGGGTGGTGATGGCGCGGGATTGGAGCAGATAGAGACGGCCGCCGGCGAAGGCCCATTCGGTGTCCTGGGGTGAGGCGAAATAGCGGCGGACGCGCCAGCCCAGTTGCCAGAGTTCATGGACCTGGCGGGAATCCAGGCACGGCTGGCGGCGCTTGCCCTCGGGTACCGCGGAAGACTCGTGGCTGCCGGGTACGAACTGGAGAGCTTTATCGGCTATAAGCGCCTGTTTGACCGAGCCGTTGGCTTGATCGAGTGTCAAGGTGTCGGGCTGGACCACGCCGCTGACCACCGCCTCGCCCAGGCCCCAACTGGCTTCTATGAGCATTTCGTTCAGGCAGCCCGGCTGTGGATTGTCGGTGAAAAGCACGCCGGCGACGTCGGCATGAATGAGTTCCTGCACGACGACAGCCATCGAGACATGGGCGGGATCGATGTGGTGTTCCTGCAAGTAACTGTGGACGCGCGGGCTCTCAAGGCTGCTCCAGCAGCGCCGCACGGCCTGCAGCAGCGCGGCGGCATCGCGGACGTCGAGGATGGTTTCGTATTGGCCGGCCATGGAGGCGCCCGCCATGTCTTCGGCGGTGGCGGAGGATCTAACTGCCACGGGAGGTTCGCCCAGGGCGCGGTAGGCATCGGTGATGGCGAGGGCGAGGTCGGTGGGGATCTCACCGCCGGCGTGGCGGACGCGGGCGCTTTGATAGGCCGCGGTGGTGATCACAAAGCCGCCCGGCACGGGGAAACCGGCGGTGATCAGGCGGGCCAGGTTGAGCGCCTTGCCGCCGACGAGATGCACATCCTGGCTGGCGGCGAGAGGCAGGATGGGGCTGGAGTTGGCAGGAAGAGCGGTCATTTTATCAGGTTTTTGCCGGTCAAGGCGCGCAGGCCGCCGGTTTCTGTGCCGATGAAAAGTCTGCCTCCGGTGATGAATGGGGCGCTGATACAGAGGCCCTGCTCGCCTGGCTTGTTAGGGCTGTTGAGGTAAAGGCGTTCGATCACTTTGCCATTGTTCGCATCGAGGACACTCAGGTAGCCGCGCTGGTTGATGGCATACACATGACTCCCGGTGAACGCGGGAGCGGCGAGCACGGCGGCATTTTCGCCGAGGGGCGTGCGCCAAAGGATGCTGCCGTTGTGGCTGAGATCGAGTGCGATGACTTCGCCGTTGCGCACGGGCACGATCGCCTTGCCGTCGCGGATGGCGATGGCACCGAGTACGGCGTCGGGGATCGCGGTTTTCCAGCGGATGGTGCCGGTGGCGCGGTCCAGCGCCACAACGAGTCCTTCGGGATCGGGTGCGGCGAAGACGAAGTCGCCTTTGCCGCAGCCGATGATCACCAGGTCCCCGTCAATGCTAACCGCACCGGTGGCGGGGTAGGGGGTGGGGGTCTTCCAAACCAGCCGATCCAGCCGCTGGGCTTTGAGTTCCTCATCCGGAGCGATGCGCAGGGCACAAACGGCATTGCCATTGACGCCGCTGCCGATGTAGGCCACGCCATCGACGATGGCGGGCGAGCTTTCGGGATCTATCACCGGGTAGGTCCATAGTAGTTTGCCATCGGAGATGCGGGCGGCAAACACATAACCGGGATTCCCTTCTTTCTCAGGGTCCCCCTTGGGTTTGTGTTCGGGCCCTTTTTCCACGGCCCCCGCCCCGGCCACCACGATGTCCCCTTCGATGGCAGGTGAGCCTTCGACGTGGAGTGGAGTG
>CAIVSK010000153.1 GCA_903908495.1 Akkermansiaceae bacterium | reverse complement strand
GAGGTCGAAGCCAGCCAGGCGCTTGATCAAGCCATCGGTGACGCCGGTGGCGCTGAGGTTGAGATTGAAGCTCTTGGCCACCACATCGTCAGCCAGCAGGTTGGTGTAGTAACCGGCGTCAAGAATCAGCGAGCGGGGCGACGCGGGCATCTTGACTGCGCCGCAGGCTTCGCGCAGGCCGAGCACCTTCTTGTAGTCGAAGGCGGTGGCCGACAGCGCGGCGATGCCGGGAGTGCCGAAGTTGGCCAGGGTGATGACCGACATGATGTCCAGCAACACGTCCTGGGCGAGTTGTTGGGCGGCAACCCCGACCAGCGTGTCGAGCAGGTCCATGGCCGTTTCCGCCGTGTCGCGGGCCGAGACGTGGACCGTCTTGAACTTGTGGCGGTTGAGGGTGACGGGCATCGTGATGACGGTCGAATCCGAGTTGGCGGTGTAGTCACCGGCAAAATCGCTGGACCCGGACGGCATGCCGATCAAGGGGACTCGCACCGTGTCCCCCTTGTCGGATGGCTGCGGGCCGAAGTTGGTGGAGAACGACGTGACGGGCATCAGGTTCGCGGTGAAGGGCATGAGTGCCTTCTGGGCGACCTTGATGTCTTTGACGTTGGTGAGGGTGTTGGACATGACGGTGTGTTAGGCTTGGTGTTTGAGAATGAGGGCTTGTTGTTCCGGCGTGAGCTTGCGCCAGAAGACGGTTTGCGCGGACGGATCGGTGATGGCAGCAAACTGCGCGTGGAGTTCGGCGGCCTGGGTGGCATCGCCGAGCGGGGTGACGCGGGCCGGCAGCGTGGTGCCGGTGGAGGCGACGACGCGGGCCACCTCGGTCTGGACGCGGGTGTCGAAATCGGCCTGCGTCGCCTGGAGTCCGGAGATGCGGGTTTGAAGGGTGGTGGTTTCGGTCTTGGCCCCGTCGCGTTCGGCGCGGAGGGTTTCGAGGTCGGCGGTGAGCAATCCAACTTCGCCGCGCAGCGAATCAAGATTGGTGGATGCCTCGGCCAACAGGTCGGCCTGGGCTTTGAAATCCCGCTGGAGGGTATCAACCTGGGTGCGGGCTTCGGCTAGCAAGTCTTCGGGGGATGCGTTCATCGCACTGGATTGCGTGTCAACCGCCGCGTGATAAACCCTCAGTCGGCGCATGGCTTCGGCGCGGTCTGGGACCATGCCTGCCAGATTGACCCGCTGGGCCTGCCGCCCGCTGAAAGTCTGACCTTCCATGGCGTCGGCCGGGATTGCGCGACCCCGCGCCAGCACGGCGGTATGAAATTCCTGTGCGATTTCCGCCAGGTTGGAGCGGATCAAATTCCGCTGGTCGTCGGTCAGGGGCGTGCCAGGGGCACCCATCGCCTTGTATTTTCCAACGGAGAACACCTCCACCTTGATCCCTTCGGCATCGAGCGCGGCGGTGTCGTCGATCACAGCCTGCACCACGCCGATGGACCCGACTTGGGCTGATGGTGTGGCATAGATGGCGCGGGCTTGGGATGCGACCCAGTAGGCAGCCGATGCCATCAAGCCGGAAGAGAACGCATAGACCGGTTTGCGCTCATTGACGGACTTGACGGTCGCCGCCAGTTCGGGCGTGCCGGCCACGGTGCCGCCGGGTGAGTCGATTTCCAAAAGCACGGCCTTGATGTC
>CAIVSK010000152.1 GCA_903908495.1 Akkermansiaceae bacterium | reverse complement strand
GGGCCGTTTCCCCAATGAGCGGCGGCCCAGCCTTCGCCGAAGGCTACGGCGGGCAGGCAAGCGCCGGCCCTGCTACACACGATACGGTGATCGCCGACACCAATCGTACGGCGCAGCTCGACTCTTAGCCGGGATCATGCAGACGGACCATATTCTCGCCCGCGTTCTGCGAAACCGAATGGTTGATCGGATGGGGTCGCGGGGATTGCGCCCCGCGACCCTTCCACACCACCGGACGTGCGGTTTTCCGCATCCGGCGGTTGGAAACAGGCGACGGTCACATTCGTGCCGTCGACGGTGACCATGGTATGTCGAATCCATAGCGTTGCAGCGTCGCGTTCTTCAGGGCTTGTTGCAGGCTCGGATGCCGCGCCATCGCCCAAGCGCCTTTTCCACAGTAGGCGTTGCCCAAGGCCCGACCGCGCACACCCAATCGATGGAGCGCGTTGAGCCGGCCTCGTGGCTTCTCCCAGCGCAACCAGAAGCATTTGCGCATGTGGCGGCGTATCCAGCCGGTCAGGTCTTCCACTTCACGCCGCCAATCGGCCAACGCGAAGTAGTTCCACCATCCCCGGATGTAGCGCTGCCATTGCTCGCGCAGTTGCTCGCTGGTCAGACTCTGGCGTCCATCCCACAATTCCCGGACTTTTACTTTCAACCGCTCAACCGTTTTCGGGCTCACCCCGATCCGGCCGTCGGTATAGAGCCGGAAACCCAGCAGACCGCTTTGGTCGCTCGGCCCGCTCCCACTTTTCTCCCGGTTCACTTCGACTTTCAGGTGCTTCTCGATCCATGCAATCACGCTTTGCTTGACGCGTCCGGCGGCACGCTCGCTGGAGACAAAGATCGCGATGTCGTCGGCATACCGCACGAACGAGAGCCCGCGTTTCTCCAGTTCCTTGTCCAACGGATCGAGGTAGATGTTCGCCAGCAGCGGCGACAGCGGCCCGCCTTGCGGCGTGCCTTGCCCGCGCTGTTCCCGGCGTCCATCCGGCATCTGCAGCGGTGCCCGAAGATAGTCCCCGATCAGCCGCAGTAGCCGTTTATCCCTCACCTTTTGCCCGACCAGATGCATCAGTTTGTCATGATCGACCCGGTCGAAGAAGTTCTTCAGGTCGATATCGATCACCCAACTCTTGCCTGCCTTGATGAACCCCTGCCCTGCCCGCACGGCGTCATGCGCACTGCGAGCGGGTCGGAACCCATAGCTGTGCCCACTGAAGTCCGGTTCCCAGACCGGACTGAGTTTCTGGTGGATGGCTTGCTCAATCAGTCGGTCCCGCACAATGGGGACGCCGAGCGTGCGCACGCCTCCGTTCGCCTTGGGGATCTCCACGGCCCGCACGGCCTCGGGCTGGTAACGCCCGGCCAGCAAGGCCGCTTTGATCGGTTCCCAGTGCTCGCGGAGGTACTCCGCGCTGTGCTCGATATCCAATCCATCCACCCCCGCGGCCCCACCGTTGGCTTTCACCTGCGCCCAAGCCGCGTTTAGGTTTTCTTTCGCCAGCACGCTTTCCAGCGTCACCGGCTCCATGGTCACTGTTTCGCGCATCGTTTCGCTCCCGTTCTTCGCCCGGCTCATGGCTTGCTCCCCGTGCTCGGATCGTACCGGGGGATCCACCCCGGCCCAAACCGCTCACCGGACAGGAAGGCGGCCGCAGTTGCCACGTCCCATCCGTTTCGGAGGACTTCCCGCCACGGTGACCGGAGTCGCTCGGTTGATCGCGCTTCCCTGCTCCTTCGGCCCTTCGCTCCTTCCGGGTTTCCCCGGCTCTCTTCACTACTACGGCCTCTGCTGACTTCTCCGGCGCTCTCACGCCGGAGACCTCCCCGGGTAAGGTGCATGAGCTCTCGGCCCGCGCCGTCAGGCTCTACCAGATGCGTCTTTCGGTGACGGTTGGATTTCGCGTTCTCTAGCACGCTCATCGCCCGCATCTCGGCCTCTCTGCCTGTTCGTGTTCCTACGGTCGTGCCTTTGTTCCAGACTGCTTTCGTACTGAGTGCCTCGCGGCACCCGCCTGGTCTTTCCCTACGGTTGTCGTCACTATTCCCGAACATCTCGTTTCATATGTTTAGTTCATGCCCATGCCGGGCACATTAGGGCGGCATCGCCCGATGCCGCCGTGTTTCCGGAGCCAAGGCGGGGTCACGCGACCCCGCCCTACAACTCCAATTGCATAAGTCCGCCTCAGTCTCCCAGGCACGTGCCGACCCGGCGCGCGGCCTCGATCCATTGGTGGTTCGCCGGCACCCTCTTCAGCCTGCCCGCCACATCCCCGAGCG